>JAFYML010000130.1 GCA_017556595.1 Bacteroides sp. | reverse complement strand
TCACACGAACACCTGAACCTGTAGGAGTATAAATCATGATATTCTCCAAGTCTTCAATACTTGTACGAAATTCAGGAGCCAAACGTACTTTCACATCATACTCATCACCATCTTCGCGATAATATGTTGCCAACGCACCATTTACACGATTACGCAAATAAGTAGCTGCAGTAGAAAGGTTCAAGCCATGCAAAGCCAATTTTTCGCGGTCGAAATCTACTTGATATTCTGGTTGATAATCTTCACGGCTGATGATAACTTCGGCAACACCTTCAATCTTGCGCAACTCACGTTCCAATTCTTGCGAAAGTTGGTCGGTCACAGTAAAGTCGTAACCATAAATTTCAAATTCGGCAATTGATTGGCCACCCATTCCGCCACCACCACCGATTGAAACTTGTGCTTCGTCAAGTTCGGGATATTGAAGCAAATCGGCACGGATTTCGTTACTGATTTCTTCCAATCCCTTATCGCGTTCGTCAGGGTCAACCAAAGCAATGTTAAATGAAATGATATGGCTACCATTCGATTGCATTGCAGCAAATGTATTTTCTGTGTCGGCCTGACCTACACGGTAGTTACATACTTTCAATTCCTTTTCGTAACGCTCCATCCACTTCTGTGACAAATCAGCTGCAACTTCCTTTGCACGTTCAACACGTGCACCGATAGGCAATTTCAATGTCACACTCATACGACTATTGTCTTGCGAAGGGAAGAATTCGGTACCAATAGAAGTAGCACAGAAACAGCTTAAAACAAAGAATGTCACACAGCCCCAGAATATCATTTTACGATGACGTACGGCCCAGTTCAAACGGTCCTTATACCAATCGTCCAATTTATCCAATGCACGTTCGATAGGCTTGTAGAAAGCAAGGAACATCTTGCTTGGTTTCTTCTTCAACTTCAAGAAGTAAGCACACATCATCGGAGTGAACGAGAGGGCAGAAATGGTTGATACAGTCATAATCACACACATCATCCAACCCAATTGTCCGAACAATACACCAGACATACCCGTTACCATGGTCAATGGGAAGAACACTGCAATCATGGTCAATGTAGAGGCAATTACCGAGATTGCCACCTCATTGGTTGCATGGATAGCAGCTTGCTTAGGTTCAGCGCCACGCTCAATATGCGTAGTAACGTTTTCCAATACTACGATGGCATCGTCCACAACGCTACCGATAGCAATAGAAAGACATGACAACGAAATGATGTTTATTGAGCCACCATCAACGATTCCCAAGTAGATAAATGAAGCTACCAATGACATCGGAATGGTGATACAGATAATCACCGTAGCACGCCAACGACCCAAGAATACGAACACAACCAACATTACAAACAGCATGGCGTAAGCAATGGTTTCGCCCAAACTGCTGATGGTGTTCACGATATTATCTGAAGTATTGGCAATAACACCAATCTTCACATCACTTGGCAATGATTTCTGCAATTCAGGTAGCATTGCCATTACGCGTTTAGAGATTTCTACCGAGTTACCACCTGTTTGCTTTTGGATGGTAATCATAGCACCTTGAATGCCGTTAGTATAAGACTCTTGTGCACGTTCTTGAGTTGAATCGACAATTGTAGCTACGTCGCGCAAATAAACGATGGCTCCGTTATAGCTGCCCACAACCAAGTTTTCCATTTCTTGTGGATCGTCGAATTCACCTTCTACGCGGAGGGGATAGGTATTATTACCCACATCGAACGTACCACCAGGGATGTTGCGGTTTTCACTACCGATTAACGAGCTAATGGTTTCAATTGTCAAGTTATAAGCATCTAGCTTATTGGGATCGCAATATACGTTGATTTCACGTTTGGGTGCACCTACAACTGATACAGTACCTACACCGGGTACACGTGCCAAGGGGTTAGCTACCACATCGTCCAAAATCTTATAAAGCGCTGGTTGACTCTCTTCTGCTTGTACCGAAAGCATCAAGATAGGAATCATGTCGGTACTAAATTTGAAGATAATCGGTGTAGTTACTCCGTCGGGAAGAACGGATGTTACCATATCCAACTTATCGCGTACGTCGTTAGTCAACACATCAATATCGTATCCAAACTCGAACTCCAATGTAATAACCGACACACCTTCCGAAGAACTTGAAGTGATATGCTTCAAGTGTTCTACCGAGTTCAATGTATTTTCCAACGGACGGCTCACATTGTTTTCGACATCCGATGCACTAGCACCTTGATACGAAGTCATTACCATGATGGTATTGGTCTCAATATCTGGAAGCAAATCAACAGGAAGCTTCAACAGAGAGAAGATACCAAATATTGCTACTGCTACGAAGCAGAGCGAGGTCATAATCGGTCGTTTGACCGCTCCTTCATATAAACTCATTTTCTAATGATGATTCTTTGTTAATAATTACTTTGCTACCTCAACTTCCATGCCGTCGTTCAACTTAGATTGTCCGGCAATAACAATTTGTGCATTATTGTCAACACCCGAAAGTACTTCGTACTCGGTATCCATACGACGACCAAGTTCTACCTTGTTGTATGAAACCTTACCATCCTTATACACATAAATGTAACGGTCGCCAGAACCAGCGCGCTTTACAATTGCCATATCGGGAACAACAATGTGTTCTTGTGTACCGAAGTTAAGTGTTGCACGAGCAAACATACCTGGGCGAACGCGTTGGTCGCGGTTAGCCAATTGAATTTCTACAGGGAAGGTACGGGTGTTAGGATTGATAGTAGGATAAATCAAGCTAATTGCACCTTCAAACTCTTCGTTTTCGTAAACATCGAGAGTCACTTTTACAGGTGCACCCTTCTTAACTTTAGTAAAATAGCCTTCTGATACGTTTACCAACAACTTCACCGGAGTGATTTGTTCTACAGTCAACACTGGAGTGCCACCGCTATACATATCACCATTATCATAGTTGCGAGCAGTTACAATACCATTGATTGGGCTAAGCAATGAGGTGTTTTCCAACAAATTGTTGTATGAAGTCTTCATTACGTCCAAGCTCATCTTGGCTGCATCCCATTCCGATTTTGATGCACCACCCACTTTATAAAGTTCATCTACACGCTTAAATTCAGTTTCTTTGTTGTCCAATTGGAATTTCAATTGTTCAAGGTTGGCAGCATCCATTGTCACCAAGCGTTGTCCTTTAGCTACGCGGTCGCCTACTTCAACGAGGATTTTCTCGATGCGCACTGGCGATGATGGTGCAATATTGTTCTTCACTTCAGCTTCTACTGTAGCTGTGTATTCCTGAATTTGATCTACAGGGCGAACAGATACTTGAGCCAATTTCACGAGTGGTTTTTCTTCCACTTTCACTGCAGCTTTGTCATTACTGCTACATGCGCTAAGCGTGGCAACAGCCACCAACGCAATCATTTGAAAAGTCTTTTTCATTTTTATGTCTATTGTTATTATTTTCTTATCGAATATGTTTTCAATTAATAGTTTCGTCCCAATACCAAATCGAGGTCGGCCTTAGCCACCAAATAGTCGTAGATGGATTGGTTGTAGGTAAGTTCGGCTTGTGTAAGCTGCACTTGCGAGTTGTTCAATTCAAGCACAGTACCCTTTCCTACTTCGTAGCGCTTGCCTGAAATTTCAACAGCTTTCTTGGCTTGCTCTACGTTTTCCTTGTTCGAAGAAACTTGCTCAGAGCTTGCTTTCATGTTCTTTTGATAGCTTTCCATTTGCATGTTCAGTTGGCGTTCTACGTTGATGCGGTTTTGTTCCAACTGATTCATTTGGATGCGGTTGGTTTTCAACTTAGTAAAGTTACTTGCTTTGTACAAAGGAATACTTAAGCTGAATGCCAATGTTGAACTACCTGACCAAGCATAGTCGAACACATTCCAATTGTCGTTATAAAGTGATTGGTATTGATAGTTCAGTTGTGCAGCCAATGTAGGCATGAAGCTAGTGTAGAGCGATTTGCGGTTTTGTTGCAACATTTTCTTGTTCAAGTCCAATTGGCGAATGGTGGTATTGTTTGTCAAGCCTTCGTTGGTTTGTTCCATTTGGTTTACGAAAACGCTTGTTTCGTAGTTTTCCAAACTATCGTCAATCTTCAAATCCACATCGGCGGTAATACCCATCAACACCTTTAATTGCAATTGCGATAGAGCAACGGCATTGGCAGCTGAGATTACATTAGGCTTCACGCTGTTCATTTGTACTTGCGCACTGATTTTATCGAATTCGCTCACCGAGCCTTGTTGGAACTTGGCGTTTACTACGTTGTAGTTTTCTTCGGCTACGGCAAAGCTTTGTTTCAATACTTCGTGCGAATCTTGAGCAAGCATTAGTTGGTAGTATGCCTTGGTTACTTGATTCACCAAGTCTTGCTTAGAAGCACGTGCCTTTTCAGCGGCCAACTCAATGTCTGTTTTAGTCATCGACATAGCTTTGTAAACGGCTGGGGCGAAGATAGGCAGACTTACACTAGCTACTCCGGCTACGGTGTTTGTTCCGTCCTGACCCATTTTGAACTCCATGTCGTTCAGCTTCATCACTGCTGCTTGAATGGTGTGTTGCCAGCTACCTGTCAACGCCACTTCGGGCAACAAGGTTTGCCATGTTTCCTTGTAGGTAGTTTCCTTCAAGGCAATTTCTTCATCGGCCACTTTGATAGTGGGATTCTCACTAAGCGCAATTTCCAGCGCTTTGTCTAACGTTAAAGTTAAAGTCTCTTTTACTTCTTGTGCTTGGGTGTAACTTGCAAATAAGAACACCGATACAAGCATCAGTAACTTTTTGTTTACTAATAATCTTTGCATCTTCATTTTTGTGATTTAGTCTCTATTTTTGTTTCTTTAGTTCTACAACAAATTCGTCCAACAAATTGATTCCTTTTTCGGTGGAAATGCCTCGAAGGGAGGTCAATATAATGGATTCGAACACTTCCAAGAAGGAATATTTCTTTAGGATGTCTGTTGTGAGCATCATGTCCATCCAGTTACGTATCAATTCTTGAAAGATGGGGTAATTTACATCGGGGCGGAATAGCTCTTGCTCTACACCTTGATGAAAGAAGGCTATGGTGCGTTGCATGTCGCTATCGTGACGATTCATCATTGCTTCGTAGGCTTTGGGATATTTGTGTATCTCTTCAATGAATTTTGGGGTGGTGTTTTGCGCCAACTCTATGCTTCGTTTATAACCGCGTAGTATTATTTCGAGCACATTGTTCGAGGTTGACACAACTTCTTGCATAAAGAGTTCACCATTCTTTTGATTCTGATGAATGCAAGCCATGAGCAAGGTTTCTTTGTCTTCGAATAGTTCGTAGAGTGTGCGCTTACTCATGCTCAATTGGGTAGCCAGTTCGTCCATCTTCAACGCTTTGATGCCACGTTCGCGAAAGGTGACATTGGCCACCTCTACTACACGTTCGCGCATTTCTGAGCGATTATTTACTGTACCCTTTTGTTCAACCATATTCATTATTTATCAATACCTAAACAGCCACCCTATCTACCTACGATAAAGTGGCTGCAAATATAGCAAGAAAACTTTTTCTGCCGATTAAGTTTTCTTTGTTTTTTGTACGATATTAATAAATATTATATTTCGCGGTGGCATTTAGAATAATTTGCTACCGCAATTGGATTAGATAGCGTTCCATAGTAGCTGCATCTTCGGCTGTTTCTTGCTCGAATTGAGCTTTCAAGTCGGGCCTATCGGCAAGCAACTGAAGCATGCGTTCGTGGCCAAGAAACTCCGAGCGGCCGGTTTCCATATTTAGCTCATAATACACACGCGAATCGATTAGCGCCGAGGCATTGATGGCATCGCCCACCTCGCCACCAAGTGAAACGGCATCGTCGGGAATGATGTTTTCCGTAGCTACTTGCCCCACCGGTTGAGCGCTATAATATACCGTTCCGTTCACCATCAGCGCCTTGGCATACCAATTGCCTAAACGAAACTTCTTGTAGCGCATTCTTTTGCAATTCACATACAATGTCGAATCTATCTGTACGGCATAGCAACGACGCTTCAGGTAGCGGCCCAAGCTATTGTTATCGTCGGCCGAGATGCGATAGTCGGCACCACCCATCAAGTAGATTTGATTTTTAGTGCGCTTCTGCACTTGCAAAATTGTTACTGTGTCGCCCTTGCCGCTAGCCAAATCTTTCAGCGAGGAATACATCACTTGTTGGGCATGACTCAGCATTACACCGAAAAGCAATAAAAACAGCGTTATCGAGAGTTTTTTCATATACGAAATCTTTGTTTGCGTTATAGGGAGCGAAAGTAATGATTTTCTTGCAGAATCTCTCCTTAATGGAAAAAATATTTTTCCTTAATGACACTTCCTTGCCATCGTAATGGCACTATTTTGCCATAGGCTTGGCAGTGCACACTCTTATCTTTTACATAAAATCAGTACTTAATCAACTTTTCCATTTTCTCTAACAGAAGGCCTTTGCGATAACCTGCCCAAGACTCTAAGATCTTGCCATTGGGAGAAATAAGCACATAATGAGGGAAAGCATATACACCATATGCAGCATAAAGTCCTGATAGTTGCTTCATGTCGTTCCAATTATGCCAAATAAAGCCATGTTTTTGGGAAGCTGCTTCCCAATTTTCCTTCTTATCTGTACTTAAACTAACAACATTCAAGCGGCCTTTATACTTAACTGCAATTTCCTGCATTTCGGGAATAGCCAAATAACAAACTGAACAAGAATAATTCCAAAAATCAAGTAAGATATAGGTTCCTTTAAATTCGGCCAAACTATGCTTATTACCTTGTAAGTCAAAAAGTTCTGCATCAATCATTGGCTTGCCATCTTCTGCAACTTGGGCAGGATAAAGAATTGTAAAGATACTCTTACCTTCAATACTTTGTTTATGTTCATC
>JAFYML010000129.1 GCA_017556595.1 Bacteroides sp. | reverse complement strand
CCGACTCTAAAACTTTGAAGAATGTGGACGAGTCATATAACGAATATCAGTTCATTATCAAGACCGATGTCGAAGCCTGGTCAAAGGATCTTGAAAAGGAAGCTGCCAAGCAAGCAAAGCGCGATGCAAAGGGTAAAAAGAAGAAAAGTGTAGAAGATTTAATGTAATCTATCTCCTTTTTATGGCCGCTATCCGGTAAACTATGCACGCTACAATGAAATAACTAACGCATTGCACCCATAGTAATACCATTTCGCGGCCGATGTCGGCTATGCTTGCCCCCATTGAATTGGCTTTGACAAAGGCAAGTACACCAACCGGGGCGGGTAGCAAGTAGTGAAGTGCTCGCCACGGCCACGGCATCAACTCTAACGGCCAAGAGATACCTGAAAGGAAAAGTAAACCTACCGAGAAAAAGGCTATGAGTAACAAAGGCGCTTCGCTATCCTTGAAGAACGGCGAACAAGCCAAACCAAAGAAGGCCGTAGCAAAGAGGTAGGGTATAAGTAATTGGATAAGGAGTAGCGGACTTGCTAAGTGTGGCAAATCGAATAGTAGCGGTAGGAATCCTAATAAAAAGATAGCAAATAGCGCATAGAATCCTACATAAACCACCGCTTTACCCGTCACAATACTAAATGCTTTCCCCCACGCTGTTTCACATCCTACTACCTGCATCAACGTACGCATTTGCTGTTCGGCCTCTTTCCCGCACCGCATACTGATAACCATTAACATGGTTTGAAAGAGTATAAGCATCAATACGGAAGGGATGAGGTAATCGGCATAACCACCGCTCTTGTTATAAAGTGCAATACCTTCCACCCCGATGCTTCGAGTGTTGGTAATAGCCTCGATAGCATCGGCATTCAAAAATACCAATTGATGCTGACGCACCGCATCGTCCAACTCCAACATCGCTCCGCTGAAGGCTTCGGCCAATGCTTCGTAATAAAGAAAGGATAGGGTGTTGTTGTAGGCCACGAATAGCGCCTCTTCTCCCTTGCCCACCTTTGCATCAAAATCGTAGGGCAGGAGTACAATACCCGCCACTTTGCCCATTATCATACGCAGGTGTGCTTCCTTTATGTTGGTGGCATAACCTTCTATCCGAACTTGCGGAGTAGCATCCATCAATCGTGCATAGTGACGGCTCAGCGGAGTACGATTATTATCCACCACTACTATCGGCACTTCGTGCAGCACATTCGGACTATACATATAATTATATAGCAGGCCATACATAAAGATGCCGCCTCCTAAAACTAAGAGTACGGGAAGGGAGTGCAAAATGCTTCGGCATTCGTACACGGCTATCCGAAGAATGTTATTCAAACGCTGCATATCGGTGAGTAATTAAGCTTTTCTTCAAGCGAGGTAACAATAAAATGGGTGCCAAAAGGAAAAGTAATAGTGCAACTACACTCATCCAATAGTCGGAGAATGAACCTCCGGTATATAAAAGCATTTGTACTACTTCCATAAAATGGCGCACCGGAAAGAGGTAGGAAACTGCACGGACGGGGCTATCCATAAAAGAGATAGGAAAGGTAACGCCCGATAACGTAGCTCCCAACGAACCAATCATAGATGCTACGCTAATGGTGAGACTTAAAACGGGAAACAACGAATAGAGCAATAGAGCCAATGCTTGCGTAGCACAAATAAAGAGTGTAGTTACAATGTTCATCGTCCAAAGGCTGCACGGCAATGGAATCTTTATCCACTCGAAGAAGACAAAGTTGGCCAAGATACCCAAAACTATATATATAAAGGTGTAAGGCAATAGCTTGCCTGCTACCGCTATGGCTATATTGCCTTTGGCGGTGAGTAACCATTCATTGGAAGTGCCGAATTTACTTTCGCTTCCCAATGCATAGATAGTGACGAGCAACAACAATATTTGCAAGAAGATGAAAAAGAAGGGTTGACTAAGGTACACCGTATAGTTGCGGTTAAAGTTGTATATGGGGAAGTCACTCTCCGCTACGGGCATCAAGAAGGAAACAGCGGTCGATTCATCCTCGCCCAAGCCTACCGCTTCGGTTACAATAGGCGAAACCGATGTTTGCTCCAATAGCTGAGCGAAGGTAGCACGTAGCTCACCACCCACGCTGAGCATGGCGTTATGGTAGTAATAGCAAAGCGTTACCGCCTCGTTATTACCCACCTTCTTGGCAAAGTTCGAGGGTATGAGCAGATAGCCGTAGATATTTTTTCGTCGCACATCGTTGCGTGCTTCCACTTCGTTGACATAATGCTTTGCTACTCGAAGTGCAGGGGTTGCCTCCACCATGCGGATAATGTTGCGCGAAGCCGAACTATTGTCAGCATCGACTACACCCACCGGTAGCTCCTCCATGTTGCCGTTGCCAAAGATGGTTGCCATGAAGAGCAGGGAGAACAAGGGTAGTACTATGCAAGCGGCAACATAAATGCGGCGCGAAAGCATACGATGTAGTTCACGGCGGAAGACGGCCAATAATGCTCCTTTCATTGTTGTAGGGTTATCAATACACTCATTCCCGGCCTTAAATTGTGCGCTTCTTCCAACGGTAAGGCGTGAACCTCGAATGTGCGCATGTCGTAGCTGCTATTATCTTTCGAACTTTTCCATGTGGCAAAGCTACCTAACGGACTGATGTAATAGACTTTGAATACCATCTCTTTGTTGCCTATGGCCGGTATCTTGCCCACAAAGGCTTGTCCCATTTCGAAAAAAGGCAAATAATCTTCGCGCACATTCAGTACCACGTGGCAATTCTCCATCACCACCAAGTTCATGATGGGCGTGCCGGTGCCCACCAATTCGCCCTGCTTAACGTAAATGGTGGCAATCTCCCCATTCATTGGTGCCGTTAGCCAAGCATCTTGAAGAACAGATTCGACTTCGCTGACCGACCCCTGGGCGGCATCGACCAACGAACGAGCACTCTCCTTGTCCTGTTTTTGTGCGCCGGCTTTAGCCAACAAATATTGTTGGTGGGCGGCACGTTCGGCAGCAATCGCTGCTTTGTAGATGGCGTTGACCTCGTCGTATCGTTGGGCACTTACCACACTATCTTGATAAAGCCTTTCAATGCGTTGATAAGTTGTTTGGGCCAATTGCAAATCGCTCTTGCTCTTGTTCCATAACTCCTCGGCGGTGCGGATGATTTGTAGGCGAGTTCCTTCGTCAACCTTTTCGTTTTGAAACGCGGCCACATCCTTCATGGCACTTGCTTGTTGCAATTTAGCTCGTGCTTCGGGGCTATTGATGCTCACCAACGTATCCCCTTTTCTTACCCAATCCCCTTCGGCTACCCAAAAGGAATCTATTCGTCCGGGTAGCTTGCCCGATATGCGAATTTCGGTAGCTTCAATCTCGCCTTGTAGGATAACTTGCGTGCGGCTCATCATGATAATGCCGATGATGGAGACTAAAACTATCAACGTAAGGCCGATGATAAAT
Organism: Bacteroides sp.; assembly: GCA_017556595.1. GTDB lineage: Bacteria > Bacteroidota > Bacteroidia > Bacteroidales > Bacteroidaceae > Bacteroides. The sequence continues at coordinate 2,350 of JAFYML010000129.1, read as the reverse complement.
GCTCTTGCTAATAATTTGTTCTTTATTTCCATAATCAATTTTTAAGTTGTGTTGAATTAAAAAGCGACCAAAACATCTCAGGAACTCCGCAAACGGAGCAAAGAGAGGCCAAGGAGACATCGAATTGGTAGTATGCCAACAAAAGAGCTATCTGTACTTTGGATAGCATCACTTCGGCATCGACAACTTCGGTCGAGGTGGACATGCCCTCTTCGAACGACTTCCGGCGTATACGCAATAGCTCTTCGCTCATGGTTATGGTGGTTTGCAGCGTGCTTACTTCGTCTTGCGCTTGTTGCAATTCGCTATATAATTTTTGTACCCATACTTGGAGGTCGTTCATAGCCTTTTCCTTGCCCAACGCCAAGGATTGTTGGGTGAGACGCGCCACGCGCACATCTGCTTCGCGGTTCAATCCGTCGAATAAATTCCATGTGAAGCCGATGCCAACCATGCTACGCGGCATTAGGTTGCGCGGTAGATTGTGGGCATAAAGCGTTTGTTTGCCTAGTAAAGCAATGTTGGGTAAGTAAGCACTCTGACTGATGCGAAGTTCGTTGTCGGCAATGGATTCCTCCAAGCGCAATTTGTTCACCGCATAGTTGCTGCTTGGGATGAGGCTTTGAAAATAAAGGCTATCGGGCAACGCATTTGTAATGAATAGGGGAGAAGTGGGCGAAAACTCGATGTTGCTATCTTCCGCATTTAATAACGAGCAGAGTGCCCGATGAGCCACTTCATGCGCTTTCTTGGCCGATTCCCATTCTCGTTTTGCCTCTTGACGATTTACGTCGGCAAAAAGACGTTCGGCTTTGGTTATCATGCCATTGGCTTCTAACTTCAGTGCATGTTCGTAATGGCGTTGCAGGTTTAGGTAAGTCGCTTTCCTAACTTCTTTAACCTTTGCGGCTAAGCTTAAAGCATAATATGTCTCTATCAATTCGGTTTGCAACAACGCTTGAGTTTCGTCTTTACCTACTTGTGCCAAATCAATCATCCGATTGCCTATGCGCGAGGCATAGATGCGCTTGCCACCGGTAAATATGGGCCACGACAAGTTGGCATCTACCGTGGTGAGGTTGCGTTTTAAAAGTGGAAGGGATAGGGTATAGCTTCCCACTTGGTCGAGTATGGAGGAGATGAGTTGATCATTGGGTAGGATAGATTGCACAAACTCCTTGGCCGGTGTTGTATAAGTGTCGAGCGGTTGGCGCACTTCTATCTTGTTGGATAAATGTACGTACATGCCCGATGCATCCAACGCCGGAAACCAGAATGCATTGAACTTTTGCCGTTCGCCACGCGCTATTTCTATCGTTTTGTCAGCTATCTGTAATGATGGATTATTGCTGCTCATCCACTCCATTGCCTCTTGCAAAGAGAGCGAATAACCTTCTGTTTGCGCCCTAAGTGTAAAAGGGAAGCAACAGATAAATAGGATAACTATTTTGTAAGGCATACGAATTTGAACTTTTTCTCCCCTAACAAATCAAGGACGAGGATAGTTCAAAGGCTGGTAGCAAAACAATCATTGTCACCCTTGCCGTTTTCTTTCCCTACCGGCATATTAGCAGTTGCAACGAGGAAAATATTCCCCGTTGATAGCGCATATTTTACCCCTCGAACACTCCTTTTAAGGCACAAAAAAGAGGGTAGAAGATACCCCCTGAAAAGGTTAAACCTGAAGCCCTAAAAGATTAAACCTTTAGAGCAAAAGGCTTAATCTAATGACCCAAAAGGTTTAATGTGATTTTACCCCCGTCAGAATGCCTTGTAGCGCGGTTTTTAAATTTGTTTTTATAGTTGGTAGAAGAATTTAGAAAATCTATTATTCAAAATAGCAACGACATAAATCGATTTTTATGTTTTAATTTATTATTTTTGCCTGAAATTAAGATTGAACCCAAACGGATTCTTCGGAAACGATAAACCTCTTTCTAATATGACAAACGAAAGCGCATCAAAAATCAAATTCATGGAATGTCGCATGAGCGGTCAGCCCTATAAGTTTGTATTGCAACTAACCGAACTTCAATTTCTGTTCCAAGTACTCGAATTTAGCGACATGGAACAATACAAGCAGTTTGCCGCCGCCAACGATAAAACCGGAATGCCGTATATTCAAGTAGGTAGCCGAATGATAGCCCTACGTTTATCCGCCTGTATGCAAGAATACGAACTTAGACAAGACAAGGTAGCAGAATTGACCCGACAATACCACGAGGCCATTCAAGGTGCAGCAAAATGGTATGATGAATTCTTAAGCGAAAAAGAAAAGGAGGGGCAATGATTATGAAAACAATCAGTTTGAGAGAGGAGAATAAAGAAGTTGCAGACGCTCTCGATTTGG
>JAFYML010000128.1 GCA_017556595.1 Bacteroides sp. | reverse complement strand
TAAAAATAAAGGGTGAACGTGAGGTTCACCCTTATTTTTTGGTATTTTGAAGTGGCGGTTTTTCGGACGCATTGCGATGCGTCCCTACAAACCACTAATCACTAGTCACTAGTAGCTAGTCACTAATCACTAAACACTAGTAGCTAGTCACTACTCACTAACCTTATATCTGTCGCCGGTAGCTTTGACGTATTCCTTGAGGAAGGATTCGGGGTAGCCGGGACGGATGGGCGATGCGGGCTGACCGATGTCGTTGCGTTGGAAACGGCCGTTGGCGTCGGTGCGGCGAACTACGCCGTCGCTATACTTCACTACGAGGTACTCGCCCAGTGTGCGCCATGCGTCGATGGTGCTTTGTGCAGCGGAGTTGGTGTAGCGGGTAAGGAAAGCTTTGGCTTCGTCGGCGTTCTTTTCATAGAGCTCCATAGCTGCGCTCTCAATGCCTTTTTGTGCGGTAGCAAGGGTGCTTTCGAGGGATTGCTGGGTGGCGCGTACATCGGCTATCATGATGTCGTAGCGGGGATATACCATGTTGGCTACCCAGTTCATAATCCAGAAGGCTGAGCGCCAAGAGAAGGTGATGTAGTCGGATCCATCTACGCGGCTATAGCATTGCGGAACGATGTTGGTGCAGCAATATACTGGGGTGAAGACGGTCATGTTGGCATCGTCGCAACCAAACCAAAGGACTCCGCCAATGGCGTTGGGAAGGTGTTCGCGCATTTGGGCAACAATGACCCAACCGGTTTGTTGTGTTGAGATGGGGCGTTCGTTGAAGTATTCTACGCCATCGACGGTGAACGATAGTGGCGACAAGCGATAGGGCGAGTGGTTGATGCCGGCTCCCATGTCGTTGGAGAGGTCGAGCGGTGTGCCTTCGTAGTGGTCGCGCATGGCTTGTTGAATCTCTTGCACAGAGATGCGTTTCTTAGCTTTTACGTAGAGCGGCATGGGCTTGTCGGTAGTGCCAAGGATATAGGGAAGGAACTCTTCGCCGCGGTCGGTAAACATGTTGTAGAAGCTCCACACGCGAGCTTCGCAATAGCGACGAGCGCCAAAGTCGAGCGGTGCATAGGCGTTGGCAAAGCTAAAGTCTTTGTTCAAGCCGCTGAAGTAGCCCTTTTCGCGTGCAAACGAGATTACGTCGGGCGAATAGAGGCAGTTCTCTTTATCGTTCAGCGGGAATTGGTGGATGCGTGCTTGGTTGGCGTGTGCCGAGATGCAATCGTCGGGGATGCGAACAGCCACCCAAACTGCGCCTTTCACGCCTACGCCCTTGCCTATCATCTCCATTACCCATACTTCGCGAGGGTCGGCAATGGTAAACGATTCGCCGCTGCTGTAGTAGCCGTATTCTTGCACGAGGTCGGTCATCACTTCGATAGCTTCGCGTGCGGTTTTGCTGCGTTGCAAAGCGATGTAGATAAGGCTTCCGTAGTCGATAATGCCGGTGGTATCTACCAGCTCTTCGCGGCCGCCGAAGGTTGTTTCGGTGATGGTGAGCTGATGCTCGTTCATGTTGCCAATGACGTTGTAGGTGATGCGTGCTTCGGGGATTTCGCCGAGGTATCTACCGGTGTCCCACTCGTTGATTTTTCGCATTGTGCCTTTGGCGTGTGTGCCTGCCGGATAGTGGTAGAGTTCGCCGAAGAGGCCGTACGAGTCGGCCGAATAGGATACGATGGTGGAGCCGTCGGTTGATGCGTGGCGGCCCACAATGAGGTTGGTACATGCCCAACTTTGTGCAATGGCTATTGTTATAGCGCACAGGGTTAAATAGATTCGTTTCATTTTATTATATGTTTTAGTTTTTAATTGTTTCGTTTCAAGTGACTAGCTACTAGTGGCTAGTGTTTTTTTTATTCACTTTTCGCGGACGCATTGCGATGCGTCCCTACAAAACCTACCACCCCGCCTACGGCACCCCTCCTTCTAGAATGAGGGGAATTAAATAGCGGAATACATTCCAAATTCTCCTCCTTCGGGAAGGAGGAGTACCCCTTGTGGGGGAGGTGGTAGGAAAATCGCCATCATCCGCATGGCTAAGGGCCTAGGCGTAGGTGCGTGAGGTGGGAGCTTGTCCGAATAGCACCGAAGACTCCAGCCCTTGATTTTTAACTCCCTTTGGTCGTTCAAAACCTCTTATATTTTTAACAACCAAGGTATAGTCTTTGTCACTTTCTTTTTGCATCAAGGTAAAAAGGAAAGTGAATGTATTCACGGACGCAATGTATTGCGTCCCTACTAATAACTAGTCACTAATCACTAGTAGCTAGTCACCAGCTTCCCCACATTCCCACACATATCCGTAACCGTGACCTCCAAGAGGTAAGTGTTGGCGGTGGGAAGGCGGCGTTTATCTATCTCGTACACCAAGTTGCCATTTACGGCATTGGGTTTTCCTAACAGGATGTATTCGCCATTGATAGTGGCGCGGTAGTGGTTTACCCCACTCTCTTCGTCCTTCGCCTTCAGCGTTATCTTGCCGCTTCGCTTCCAGGTGTGAGGCGATACGGGGGTGATGGTAGGCGGAACGGTGTCGATGGCGACGGTATAGGTGGCCAACGAGCGGATGCGGGCGTGCATCTTGCCGCGGTAGTAGTAGCTGCTGACGTAGCTCTTCTTGCCCGACGAGGATACACTAGCCACGTAGTATTTCGTGCTATCGGCCAGCGGTTGGTGGCGCAAGCCGAGGCTGAGGTTGCAATAGTCGTGTAGCGGAATGGCGGTGCTACTGAGCTGATAGGTAAAGGCAATGTCGTTGCTATCGGCGCGAACGGTATAGTTTAGGTAGGCATCGTCGTAGAGCAATCCCTTGGGCACGATGAGCTCGATGCCGGGGTCGTGGAAGACATTCACCTTGTTCCAATGGAAGGTATACTTAGCGCGATGCTCGATAGGCGCTATCTCGCTGGCTAGGCCGTGGATAGTGAAGCGCACTTTCGAGGTGTTGCCAAAGGCGTCGATAAGGGTGTAGACAAAGTGATAAGGGCGTTCTTCGTCGATGGTTATCAGTCCGCGATTGCCGTTCGATGCGTGCAGCATGCCCAGCTTATTTCCCGGCTCGATGAATGACTTCATGTACTGGCCGTGTGTCCAGGAATTGATGTAGAGGTTTTCGTCGTGACGATAGCGGCTCACTTCGCTACGGAAGGTTTCTACGCCATCTACCTCGAGGATAACTGTCTTTACGCCATAGCGATTGCTAACGCCATCCATGTAGTCGTAAGCGCGAATGCCTACGCCTATCTCGCCCCATGCCGTTACCTCGCGTTTGTTGTTCAGCGGCAGTTGCTGGATGCTTTGCGAGCCGTTTACTACGCCTTTTCCCTTTTGCGGAAAGAGCATCATGCCGACAGCTTTCGGTGCTACCCTATCCACTACTCTATCCAGGAAGAATGGCAGGGGGTCGATGTAGTCGTCGGTTACGGTTTCGAACATATCCATGTGCAGGTGGGGACCGAACGAGTAGCCAGTGTTGCCGCTAAGGGCTATCACTTCGCCTTTCTTTACGCGATACTGGTTCTTCTCGGGGAATATCTCTACTTCCCAACTCTCGTCTTGGTATTGCTTATCCTCTACCATGCGAGCGATGTCGCCTACAAATGCGCTGAGGTGGCGGTTGATGGTGGTATAGCCGTTGTCGTGGACAATGTTCAGTATGTAGCCCGAACCGTGATCCACCTTGATGCGCGAGATGTAACCATCGGCTACGGCTCGCACTGGCTTACCGATTGCTCCCTGTGTTTTGAAATCCAAACCGCCGTGGAAGTGATTGCTACGCAACTCGCCAAAGTTTCCCGAAAAGTAGATGGGAAAGTCGAACGGCAAAGCAAAGTGTGCATTGTCGTCGGGCTGCTGCGCGTAGCTTGCGGTGGTGGCAAGTAGCAGGAGGGTTATGAGGATGGAGCGCAACATATTTTTTTAGTTATTAGTGACTAGCTACTAGCTACTAGTGACTAGTGTTTTTTTTAATTTACTGTATTCGCGGACGCATTGCGATGCGTCCCTACATCATCCGCATGGTAAGGGCCTAGGCGTAGGTGCGTTGGTGAGGACTTTGCCAGGAGCGGGAAAGGAGCGATTGTTTGAGTGAAACGAGTTTTAGCTCCGGCCGCTAATGGCTTTGTCCGAATAGCACCGGAGACTCCAGCCCTTGATTTTTATTTTGTCACTTTTCTTTGTATCAATACAAAGGAAAAGTGAATAAAAACACAAAAAAATAACTGAAATTGAAATAACTGAAATCTCTACAATAAAACGAATAATAAACTAAAAAATATGTTGCGCTCCATCCTCATAACCCTCCTGCTACTTGCCACCACCGCAAGCTACGCGCAGCAGCCCGACGACAATGCACACTTTGCTTTGCCGTTC
>JAFYML010000127.1 GCA_017556595.1 Bacteroides sp. | reverse complement strand
GCCATCGGGTCGTTACTACCACTTTCTAGCTCCAACATGGGGCGTAGGTTGTGCTTTAGGTTGATTTTTTGCGAACGTAGAATGGCGAATACCGAAGCCGAGTCGGTTGACGACATGGTAGAAGCCAATAACAACGAAGTAATAAGCGGGAAATGTATGTTTGTCCAGCTCATGCCAGATAACCACCAAATGAACAACCCCGAGAATAATGCCGTGAGCAACACACCCACCGTAGATAGTGTGATACCTTGCGCAAGTACTGGCTTGATATCGGAGAATTTAGTGTCCATACCACCCGCAAAAAGAATAATGCTTAAGGCCACCATACCAATGAATTGTGCCTCTTGAGCACTATGAAATTGGATACCCAACCCATCGCTTCCAAACACCATGCCCACTATCAAGAAAAGCAACAACGTTGGTACTCCGAAACGATAGCCTGTTTTGCCCACTACAATACTTACAAACAACAATATTGAGCCAATCAGCAATATATTTCCTGCGGTAAAAACCATATATTTCTAATTATTTATTTTAATGAGTAATTAATGTACAAAGATACTAATTTGTTGCAACATATCAAAAATATCTATACCTTTGCCGCCAAATAAAACAAAAATACAACCTTTTTAATAGATAAAAAAATGGCAGGATATATCTCTGACGATACACGCAAAGTGACTACCCATCGATTGGTAGAAATGAAGCAACGTGGCGAAAAAATTTCAATGCTCACTTCGTACGATTACACCATGGCACAAATTGTAGATGGTGCAGGTATCGATATTATACTTGTGGGCGATTCGGCATCGAACGTTATGGCGGGTAATGTTACTACGCTTCCTATTACCCTCGATCAGATGATTTACCACGGCAAGTCGGTGGTGCGAGGAGTGAAACGCGCTATGGTAGTGGTGGATATGCCTTTTGGTTCGTATCAAGGAAATGAATACGAAGGTTTGGCATCGGCCATCCGCATCATGAAAGAAACTCATGCCGATGCGTTGAAGATGGAAGGTGGTGAAGAGATTATCGGAACGGTAAAACGCATCATCAGTGCCGGTATTCCTGTAATGGGACACTTGGGACTTATGCCTCAATCTATCAATAAATATGGTACATACACCGTACGCGCAAAAGACGAAACAGAAGCACAAAAATTGATTCAAGATGCACATTTGTTGGAAGAAGCCGGATGCTTTGGCATTGTATTGGAAAAGATTCCTGCCGATTTGGCAACACGTGTAGCAAGTGAGTTGACTATCCCTGTAATTGGTATTGGTGCCGGTGGTGGTGTAGATGGACAAGTGTTGGTAGCACAAGATATGTTGGGTATGAACAATGGTTTCCGCCCACGTTTCTTGCGTCGTTATGCCGATTTGCATACGGTGATTACCGATGCCGTTAGTCGTTATGTATCGGACATTAAGAACTTAGATTTCCCTAACGATAAGGAACAATATTAGTGACTAGCTACTAGTGACTAGTGATTAGCTATTAGTGATTAGTGGTATGATGATTCAATTATCATATCACTAATTTGTTTATTAAGTAGGGTAGGAATATTATTAGGCCGATGATGGCCGATGCAATGGCACATACCAATACGGCACCGGCAGCAATATCCTTTACTTGTCCGGCAATGGGGTGGCGAGTTGGGGAAACCAAATCGACCAACTTCTCGATGGCACTATTGAACAACTCGGCAGCTATTACCAAGCCTATACAACCCACTACAACTATCCATTCCATGCGTGTAATGTTGAAGAAAAAGCCCGCACACACCACAATTATAGTTGCAATGAGGTGAAAACTGAGGTTTTGCTCTTTACCTACACAACTCATAATGCCTTTCCAAGCATATCCAAAGCTTCGTATTTGTTTCTTAAAGTCATAATGCATAGCTATTTAACTTCTTGTTACTTGTTTCACTCCTTTTATGGTTCGTAGCTTCTTTATCAATGCTTCCAAGCGGCCAGTATCGCCAATTTGAATGGTTAATATGCCTGAGAATAGCCCATCATTAGAGTTGATATTGATACTTCGCAGGCTTATTCCCATCTCTTTCGAGATAATGGAGGTGATATTGTTCACAATGCCTATGTCGTCGTGACCTACAACACGCAAGGTGGCGGCAT
>JAFYML010000126.1 GCA_017556595.1 Bacteroides sp. | reverse complement strand
GTCGGCTATGCTCTCTGCTCGATTCTTATTTTCATCGTCCACCTTTACGGTGAGGTCGAAACTCTTACCCTTTTCATATACTTGCGATACTGCTTCGCCAGCCAATGCTACGCGCACAAACTCTGCAAATTGAGGGATGGTAATGCCATAGCGAGCCAACATCTCACGGCGAGGGGTAATGGTGAGCTGCGGACGCTCTATTTGTTGCTCAACGTTTAAGTCGGCAATACCCTCTATCCCCATCGAAGCAGCCTTAATCTCATTGCCCAATAAGAATAGACGATTCAAATCATCACCAAACAGTTTGATGGCAATGTTTGCCTTACTACCCGATAGGGTTGCATCGATACGGTGGCTGATGGGCTGACCAATCTCGATATTGGCACCTACAAGTGTAGAAAGCTTTTCGCGTACTTCGGCAGCTACCTCTCTACGGCTTCTATCCTTCAATTCGTAGGGCACTTCCAACTCCGATGCATTTACACCAAACGAGTGCTCGGCCAATTCTGCACGACCAGTTTTGCGCGCCACCGTTTGCACTTCGGGTATAGAAAGTAGTAACTCCTCTGCACGGCGGCCAATGGCATCGCTCTCTTCCAACGAAATGCCCGGTAAGGACGAGATATTGATGGTGAACGAACCTTCGTTGAAGGGAGGAAGGAACGAGCGACCTAGGGTGAAGAAACAACCCAAGGCAACAATGAACAGCAGTACGGTGCAACCTATTACGATGCGGCCATGCGACAAGGCAAAGGCAAGTGCCTTTTCGTAGTGTTTCTTCATCCAACGAGCAATGACAGATTCACCTTCCGATGAACTGTCGGCATCACTCTTTTTATTTAAAAGATACGAGCAAAGAACAGGCGTTAACGTAAGTGCTACCAATGTAGAGGCACACAACGCCACGATGAAGGCAATGCCAAGCGGCACTAACATACGTCCCTCCATACCACTAAGGAAGAAGAGGGGTACGAAGCTCACCACGATAATCAATGTAGAGTTTAAGATAGGCATGCGCACTTCGCGCGAAGCATTGAATACTACATCCTTTATTCGTAAGCGTTGTTCGGTGGGCAATAATCTGTTTTCGCGTAAGCGCTTATAAACGTTTTCCACATCCACAATGGCGTCATCTACCAACGAACCGATGGCAATAGCCATACCACCCAAACTCATGGTGTTGATGGTTAGCCCCATGAAGTGGAGTGCTAATAGCGATGCAATCAAAGCCAATGGAATGGTTACTACCGATATGATTGTGGTGCGCACATTGCCCAAGAAGAGGAAGAGGACGATAATAACAAAGATACCTCCCTCGATAAGTGAGCGTTGTACGTTGTTGATTGAGCTTTCTATGAATCGGCTTTGGCGGAAGATGTCTGTGCTGATGCGAACATCGGCAGGTAGATTCTTTTTCACATCTTTCAATGCCTCTTCAATCTTGCTTGTCAGCTCTAATGTGCTGGTGCCCGGTTGTTTGGTCACAGTGAGCAAAACGGCGGGTTTCCCTCTTTCCGAGGCAGTACCCAATTTAGGCACCTTGCTACCTATCTTCACATCGGCTATGTCGGCCAAGGTAATAATGCCTTCGTTGTTTTCGCCGCCACGAACTACGCTTTCGACAATCTCTTCGATGCGCTCGGTCGAAACCAATCCACGCAAAATGTATTCGTTGCCATATTCATAAAGCACACCGCCGTTGGCATTTAGGTTCATGCCGCGTGTAGCAGCAAGCACCTCGCTCATGCTTACGCCATAGTGGCGCATACGTTCGGGGCTGAGCAGCACTTGATACTCTTTGATATCGCCACCAATCACTGATACTTGCGCCACACCGCCCGTAGAGAGCAAGCGTGTGCGGATACTCCAGTCGGCCATTGTGCGTAGGTCGAGCATAGAGGTAGAATCGGCGGTGAGGCCAATAATCATCATTTCGCCCAAGATGGACGATTGTGGGCCTAGGGTAGGCTTGCCCACACCGGTTGGCAGTTCATCGTTTACGATAGCAATGCGTTCGCTCACGATTTGTCGCGCCAAGTAGATGTCAGTATCCCACTCAAATTCCACCCACAAGATAGAGAATCCGTTGGTCGATGATGAGCGCACACGACGCACGTGTGTAGCACCATTTACGGCCGTTTCGATGGGGAAGGTAACTAATTGCTCCACCTCTTCGGCTGCCATACCATTCGCTTCGGTCATTACCACCACGGTAGGGGCGGTTAGGTCGGGGAATACATCCACATCGGTGTGCATGGCTGTGTATGTACCTCCAATCATCAACAACACCGATGCCACTAGCACCAGGATGCGGTTGTGTAGCGAGAAGTGTATAATTTTGTTTAGCATAAATTCTTGTTTTATGTAGTTATAGGAGTTATCATAGGCTTTGCCTATTAGCCGATAGCTTATTTATAGTTCATAGAACATTTGGCTTTAACTCCTCTAACTCCTTTTAACTCCTTTAACTCCTTAATAAATTAGTGTTCATGACTATGCCCTGGTATGGCATTGCTTGTATTGGCTAGCTTCACTTGATATGCTCCGCGCATCACTACCTTTTGTCCAGCACTTATGCCAGATAGAATCTGTACGCGTGTACCATCCGATGCACCTAGGGTAACCAATTGCTTCATGTAGCGTTCGGGGTGCACTTGCTTGTAGATGTAGTAGCTTCCTTGCTCTTCGGTTATTGCCGTAAGCGGTAAGGCGATTACATCCGTTTGTGCTGCACCTAAAAGATAGACTTCGACAAACGAGCCGGGCATCACCTTGCCGCGATTATCGAATTCGAAGGTTACGGGAATCATGTTGCTGTTTCCGCTCGAACTTTTGCCGTACGACAGAAGTCGGCCGTTCAGCGCTTTCAGCTCATACACCTCGCTGTTGTAGGGTGTGCAGAAGTTGGCGCTTTCTATGTTGTTCAGGGCATGATAGTGGCGTTCGGGTACATCGGCACGAAGCGAAAGTCGTTGGTCTTGGGTGATACTTGCCAAGGGTTGGCCCACACTGACGTAGTCGCCCTCTTTCACCAACAGATTCTTTACATATCCGCCCAGAGGAGCTATTACCGACGTGCCGCTAGTGGCATTGTTTCGGTTCACGGCTTCGTAGGCAATGCGTGCATTTTCGTAGTCCTCTTTAGCTTGTGCAAAGGCTTTGGCCGATACAATCTTGTCAGCCACAAGTGCTTCCATGCGTTCGTATTCGGCTTTGGCCACTTCGTAGGCCACGCGTGCTTTCTCTACGGGGTCGCCTGCAGCAATGCTTTTGGCCGAGAGAGTCATCAGTGTAGCGCCTTGCCCCACCTTCATACCTTCGGTGAGTTTGCCATTAAACTTCACTACGCCTGCAATGCTGGCCACAACGGTACTTTCGTTGCCTTGTGCAGCCAATACTTGTCCGCTACATTTTATTACTCGATGGAAGGTGCTTGGCTCTGCTACACCTACTTCCACGCCGGCAGCATGTGCTTTGCTATCAGATAATACTATTTCATCGCCATGTCCCTCATGCTCATGATTATGTCCTTCATGCTCATGGTTGTGTCCTTCATGCTCATGGTTGTG
>JAFYML010000125.1 GCA_017556595.1 Bacteroides sp. | reverse complement strand
TCCGTTGCCACCGGCAGCCAAGTATCCGTCGCGGTATCCATCCACCGCACGTTTCACATTTCTATCATAGGGATTGGCTGCAATTACCAAGGCTTTCTGCTCTTCTCCGTCAGTATCCAGTACGCAGGTTGCTCCTGCCAGATAGCTTGCCGCATAACAGCCTACATAGAAAGTGTATATACCCTCTACCGGTCTGTCAGTTTCAAACATCAGTACGTCTTTTCGAGTGTCTTTGGGAAGAGTAAGCCCCTCCAATAGATATTCGTACTCGCCACCCGAAAATACAAACAGCGAACGTTCACAATCATCGTCCAACGGAGCATTCAGCCAATCATTGTAAATCAGAATGCCCTGCTCCTTTTCTTCAGGGATGTGAACAGCCAACGTAAAACCATATTGGGCAGCAGCTTGCTGAAGGCCACGCAGAATTTTGTCGTTATAACCTTGGTCTCCTACACCACCTGGAGATAGAACCACCTCTACCCTTGCATGGCTAAAATCAGCTTCCTCCTTCTCGCATCCCGCAAGCAGGACGAGGAAGAAGGAAAGCATAATTAACGGATGTATGATTCTCTGTTTCAATATTTTCAAGCTATTAAGCATTCAACTGTTGTTGATGCCATCGGATTATTAATTACTAGCAGGAGGAACAACTTTAATACACATATATCTAAATTTCCAAAAATTTATACCTGTCGGCCAACCGCTGATATCACCAGGATTGCTATCGAGGTCCAAATATTTGATGTATTCACCCCAAAAGCCTTTATCTTCAATGCTGTTGAGCATGAATTCAGCGTTGCCTGTACTATGACCATCCAGAAGAGATAGTGAACTCCACTGACCACCTTCTTTATCCATTTTGAGCAACATACTCTCCCATTCTTTTTCGTCCGTTTCGTTGAAGACTTTAAGCACTTTTTCAGCGTCTGCCTCAGAAGGGAGGTATTGCATTGCTTTGGTCTTAACATAATCTATTGGATACACGTTTGTATGTTCTATATTATAATCCGGAGAAAGCCAAATAAGGATGGCCTCGTCTCCGTAGTTATTGCCCTGAATACAATAGTATAATCTATCTTTCTTTTTCGTTGAAAGATAATATCTTCCTGTTGATTGTATTAAATGCCATTCGAAACAAATTGTTTCAAACTCATAGGTATTGCCCGCTATGTATTTAGGATATCCATCATTTTCGGGCCAGAGTTCAGCATCAATAAAATTCACTTCCGATACTTGCTTCAAGTCTGTACCTGGTGCTACACTCATGCGTGCTATCACACCAGCCTCGCCCTCTACAGCATAGAACAACACACTACCTTGCGCATTTCCTTCTTCATCGGTTAGATTATAGTCATAACCCCCGTTCACCTTGGTTACCTCCTTGTCAGGAGCTACCCAACGGAGGAAGGTTTTTTCGGCATCAGCAAAGTCTTTTACAGGTACTGAAACAATAGTAGGCTGAGATGGGTCGAGCGGCTTGCCGTAAATTCTGCGAAGCACTTCACCATTCTCATCTACTACAGCAATATTGCCTTGCAAATACTCCAACGCATCATAGCCTGTAATAGTTATACGGTAATCGTCGCGATTTAACTCTTCCCCATTTTCAATGACAGGTTCATCATCTTTGTCACACGATGTCAATGGCAATACTGCAACGGCCATCAACAAGAATAGATAAATCCAATTCTTCTTCATAGTTATTTTAGTGTTTTAATTTATAAATAATAATTCTTTTAATTTAGCCTTGTTTTAGGGCATAGGCACTATTTCATATAAATAATGTGTTCAAAAATACTTCTATATTTTCAAACCACCAAAGAATACATCCACATTTCGGTATATTTTGTAAAGTTTTATGCATTAAATCGCGATTGTAAACCGATTTGTAAACACAAAAATGTAGTTCGCAACATCGAAATTGCATGATTGAATTATAAAAAGTACTTTATGCACGCACCAAAGCGATTGTAAGCCCACAGCAAAAGAGGTGTAAGCACGCAGCAAACGGGGCACAAGCACGCAGCAAATTATCGCTTTGCTCAGGGCAAATGATTGCAAAGATGTGGGCTTATTTTAAATAGGTAGTTCGTTTGTGAAGTGTTTATTCCTTACGTCTGATGTATTTGTTGGTGAGAAACAGCAAACATACTCTTTTCAAAACCATCACATAAAAACACGACGGTTTCAAATGAAACAATTAACGATTTTTTAAAGAAGTAGACAGAAAAGATGCATTTTTTGCGCAAAATCTTTGTAAATGTGCAGAAATGTCGTACCTTTGCCGCCGAAAACTTTAAAAATTACTTAAATGAGAAAATTTTCATTGATTAGTCTTGCGATGCTAATCGTTTCACTTCCAACTATCGCAGGTGGTCTTTTGACTAACACTAACCAGAATGCAACTTTCCTTCGTAACCCTGCTCGTGGTGCTGCTATCGCTATCGACGGTGTGTATAGCAACCCTGCCGGTATTGCTTTCTTGCCCGAAGGATTTCACCTTTCTCTAAGCTGGCAAGCTGCTTGGCAAAAGCGCCAAATTACAGCTAACTTGGGTACAGAAAAACTTTTCGAAGGCGAAACTGCTGCTCCAGTAATTCCTTCTTTCCAAACAGCGTATGTATTTAACGACAAATGGTCACTCTCTGCTCAATTTGCCATTGGTGGTGGTGGCGGTAAGTGCGACTTTGCCGAAGGTCTTCCAATGTTCGAGCAAGTAGTTGCTGGTCTTGCCGGTAGCAAGCCATACTCGTTGAAGCAAAACTTGGTGGGCGAACAATATATGTATGCTTTGCAAGTAGGTGCTACTTACAAGTTGACCGATAACTTTGCAGTATTCGGTGGTGTACGTGGCGTTTTGGCAAGCAATAGCTACATTGGTGCTTTGAACAATATTACAGTAGATGGCATGAATGCAGCTCAATATGGAGTATTGGCTGCACAAGCAAAGGGTGCTGCAGAACAATATGCTGCCGCTGCAGAACAATATGCTGCTGCCGGTATGCAAGCTGAAGCTGCTCAAGCTGCTGCTGCCGCTCAACAATATGCTGCTGCTGCAACACAAGCCGGTACTGCTGCTGTAATGCTTAAAGACTATAAGTTGGATTGCGCACAAAAAGGCTTTGGCATCACTCCTATCATCGGTTTCGATTGGATGCTTGGTAAGTTGAACATCGGCATAAAATATGAATTCGGCACTAAGATTGAATTGGAAAACGAAGCTAACAATAGCGAAAACTTGGCTACTCTTGGTTCACAAATCCCAGCCGTAGCAATCTATGCTGATGGTGCAAAGGTTCGTGCAGACATTCCTGCATTGCTTACTGTAGCTGCACAATACGAAATTACTCCTGCTGTTCGCGTAATGGGTGGTTATCACCAATACTTCGATACTGATGCAGAAGGTGGTGCAACAGCTGTAAGCAAGAATACTTGGGAAGTAAACTTCGGTGCTGAATGGGACATCAACGACAAGTGGTTGATTAGTGGTGGTTACCAAAGAACCCAATATGGTTTCGAAGATGAAGATATGGTAGATACAAGCTTCAATGTTAGCTCTGACGCTTTAGCTATCGGTGGCGCTTACAAATTCAACGAAAACATGCGTTTGAACTTTGGTTATATGCACTCATTCTTCGTAGATCACGAAGTAGAAGCCAAGCAAAGCGTTTATACTCGTAAGAACGATGCTGTAGGTATCAGCTTCGATATCCGTTTCTAAACTTCATAATTGTATATATAAAGTTATAAATTGTTGTTCAAAAGGGGATGTTCCGCAAGAAACATCCCCTTTTTCTATCGTGTAAATCGTTTATCTTTCTGCCCTCATCGGATTGTTCAAGAAATCCTCATAGCTCAATCGGATACC
>JAFYML010000124.1 GCA_017556595.1 Bacteroides sp. | reverse complement strand
GATTATGGTTATTTCAGCATTTGGCATAAGGAATCGGATATCTGGTTGATGGATTTGGCTACAGGCGAGGCCAAGCCGTTGGAAACGATTAATAGTGACGATGCCGAAAGCTATCATAACTGGAGTGAAAACAGTCGTTGGATACTCTTCACCTCTCGCCGAATGAATGGCTTATACTCACAACTCTTTATCGCTTCGATCGATGAAGAGGGTAATGCCACCAAACCATTCCTTTTGCCCCAAGAAAATCCGTTGGAATATTACGATGAAACCCTCTATTCGTTCAATGTTCCCAATTTCACGAAGGTAAAAGTTGACTTCGACCAAGATGCAGCAGCTGATGAAATTGTTTCGGACAAGCGAATTGCGACGAAAGTACGTTGATCTGAATTTCGGTCGTAACTTAAGACCTAATTTGGTCGTAACTTATGGCAAAGCTTGGTCACTACTTATGACCAACGATTGCCATCAGTGATGTGTGACTTCTAAAATTGGTTACGGTTACGCTTATACTAACATAAAATGAAAAACCCTTTAAGTTTTGCTTAAAGGGTTTTCTTGTACTCGAAGCGGGACTTGAACCCGCACAGCCACAATGGCCAAGGGATTTTAAGTCCCTCGTGTCTACCATTCCACCATTCGAGCATCCAATGGAGAGCGGAAAACGAGGCTCGAACTCGCGACCCCAACCTTGGCAAGGTTGTGCTCTACCAACTGAGCTATTTCCGCATTGTTGCTCTACTTTATAGCGTTGTTTTTAGCATTACCACCTTGCCAAGGTTGTTCCCCTTTTCCATTTCTTGGGGCAAGGTTGTTGCTCTACCAACTGAGCTATTTCCGCAGAGGTTTTTGTAGAACGGGTGCAAAGATAAGCAGTTTCTGCTTTTCTGCAAAACATTTCTACAAAAAAGATATTGTTATCTGCCTAATAGGGCTTTTTCGGCGGCTATCATGTTGTTGAAGTTAAAACCTTTGACAACTTGTTGCATCAAGGCAGTAATCTGTTCGTTGCACAAGTTTCCAATGCTTCCTTCGTGGGTGTGGTTCACTTGTTTGTTGTGGGTGAACTTTCCTGCTTCAATATCCAATCCTACCTTTTTGTATGCATCGCGGAAAGGCATTCCTTCGCGTGCCAAACGATTAACCTCTTCTACACTGAAAATATAGAGGTATTTGTCGTCGTTTAGGATTTCTTCGTTTACCTTAATCTTATTGATAATGTAGGTGGTCATTTGCAAGCAATCTTTCAACTCTTGGAAAGCCGGTAAGAATACTTCTTTGATGATTTGCAAGTCGCGGAAGTAACCCGACGGCAAGTTGTTGGCAATCATCATGATTTGTTGGGGGAGTGATTGCAACTTATTGCATTTGGCGCGTGTCAATTCGAATACATCGGGATTTTTCTTGTGCGGCATGATGCTTGAGCCGGTAGTACATTCGTCGGGTAGCTTAACAAATCCAAAGTTTTGGCTATTGAACATACAAGCATCAAAGGCTAATTTAGAGATGGTTCCTGCTATGCTAGCCAATGCGAAGGCTACGTTGCGTTCCACCTTTCCGCGTCCCATTTGCGCATACACAACGTTGTAGTTCATAGAGTCGAAGCCCAACAACTCGGTTGTCATGGTGCGGTTTAATGGGAAGGATGAACCATATCCTGCAGCCGAGCCTAATGGATTGCGGTTGCACATCTTAAAGGCTGCTTGTAGGAACATCATATCGTCTACCAAACTTTCGGCATAAGCGCCAAACCATAGTCCAAACGAAGATGGCATAGCTATTTGCAAGTGAGTATAGCCAGGCATAAGCACGTTTTTATAGTGCTCGCTTTGTTGTATCAATGCGTTGAATAGTTGCTCTACATCTTCGGCAATCTCCTTCAATTGGCTACGAATAAATAGCTTTAGGTCGAGCAATACTTGGTCGTTACGCGAGCGTCCGCTATGTATCTTTTTGCCTACATCGCCCAGTTTGCGTGTAAGCATCAGCTCTACTTGTGAGTGAACATCTTCTACTCCCTCTTCAATAACGAATTCGCCACGCTCTGCCATGGAAAAGATATTTTTTAGCTCTTCCAATAGGATTGCTAATTCGTCGGATGTGAGCAAACCAATGCTTTCGAGCATAGTGATGTGTGCCATTGATCCGAGTACGTCGTGCTTGGCTAAATAGAGGTCCATTTCACGGTCAAGTCCTACCGTAAAGCGTTCGATTTCTTTGTTTACTTGAACGGATTTCTCCCAAAGTTTTTGCGCCATAGTTTTATTGATGAGGGGAAGTTGAGATTAATATTGTATCATAGCAAGCATATCGGCCATTTTTTCAACGCCTTCTTGTAGCGGTTTTTGCACCATTGCTTTCATAAAGGGATTGATTTCGATGCCGATGGTCAGTTTCATTTTACATTCGGTTTCGGTTACGGGCAGTAACTGAATCCAAAGGTTGAATGGAAGTGGCGAGGTGGTTGTGCCGAATTTAATGCATTTGCAAGGTTCCTTCTCTACAATTTGCAAAGTAATAGGTCCTACAGGTGGCACTTCTACCGTAAGCGTATCGGAAGTAAAACTGAGTTGTTTGATTTTATCCTCGGGTAAGCGGTCTTTTATCTTTTCCAAATTGTTCAAATCGGAAAGCTTTTCATAAACGGCTTCTT
>JAFYML010000123.1 GCA_017556595.1 Bacteroides sp. | reverse complement strand
GAAGCAAAGGTATTTTTTAGGTTGATGTGGCACACATCGGCACCGATAAAACCGGTGTTGGTTAAGCCTACTTGTGCATTCATTTTGGCACCATCCATATATACTTCTGCGCCACAGGCATGGATGATGTTGCATATCTCTACAATCTCTGTTTCGAAAATGCCGTGTGTGGATGGGTAGGTTATCATTAATGCCGCCAATTGGTCGCGATTGGCTTCGGCTTTGGCTTTGAGGTCGGCCATATCTACATTGCCTTGCTCGTCGCAAGCACAAGTGATGGTACTGAAGCCGGCTTGGATGGCACTGGCTGGGTTGGTGCCGTGTGCCGAGGCAGGTATCAGTATCAAGTTTCGATGACCTTGGCCAATGCTCTCTTGGTAGGCGCGGATAACGCGAAGGCCTGCATATTCGCCTGCGGCTCCCGAGTTGGGTTGTAGGCTTACACCTGCAAAACCGGTAATCTCCTTCAACTCCTCGCAAAGGTTATGAATCAGTTCGCGATAGCCTTCGGCTTGATCGGCTGGTACTAATGGGTGTATGTTCATGAAACCGGCATGGCTCAAAGGAAGCATCTCGGCTGCGGCATTCAACTTCATGGTGCACGAACCCAACGAAATCATGCTGTGTGCCAACGAGATGTCCTTGCGCTCCAATCGCTTGATGTAACGCATCATCTCGGTTTCGGTGTGATAGTTACAGAATACCTCGTGTGTGAGGTAGGCCGATTGACGGGTGTGGATAGGCAATAGTTGGCTATCCGTTACGATGCTTTCGATGGTTATTGGCGATTTGCCTGCTGCTGTAGCAAAGATGGCAATCAGCTTGTTCAAAGCTGCAAGGTTGGTGGTTTCGTCGATGCTGATTCCAATTTGGCCATCTTCGGCATAATATAAATTCACCTCTTTGCTCAAGGCAATGGTACGTATCTCTTGTGTAGTAACGGTGTCGGGCAAGGCAATGCGCAACGTATCGAAGTATTGCTTGTTCAGTTGCTCGAAACCTAATTGCTTCAATGCCTTTTCCAGAAGGATGGCAATGCTATGAATGCGTAGGGCTATGCTACGAATGCCTTCTTGTCCATGATATACGGCATACATTCCGGCCATGGTGGCAAGCAATGCTTGTGCGGTACAGATGTTCGAGGTGGCTTTTTCGCGTTTGATGTGTTGTTCGCGTGTTTGCAAAGCCATGCGGTAGCACAATTTGCCATATTTGTCTTTCGATAATCCGATGATACGTCCCGGCATGTTGCGCTTGTATTCGTTGCGCGTAGCGAAGTAAGCAGCCGATGGCCCTCCGTAGAAGAGGGGAGTACCCAATCGTTGGGTGTTGCCCAATACGATGTCGGCACCCCATTCACCTGGAGGTGTGAGCAGTGCCAAACTCATAATATCGGCAATAACGGCCACTTTACATTCGGCTTGGTGTGCTTTCTCTACCAATGCGCAATAATCTTCTACGCTACCTTTTGCATTTGGATATTGGATGATGCAAGCAAACACGTCGGGTGTAAATTCCATCTCTTCGTAACGACCCACGCGCAATTCAATGCCTTGCGGAATGGCGCGTGTTTTCATCACCGCCAATGTTTGTGGGAAGATAGCTTCGTCCACTAATACTACGTTTGCACCCGCTTTCTGCATGGCGCGAGGGCGAAGCGCATACATCATCGTAACGGCTTCGGCTGCGGCTGTGCCTTCGTCGAGAAGCGAGCAGTTGGCCAACGGCATAGCGGTCAGGTCGCTAATAACGGTTTGGAAATTGATGAGTGCTTCCAAGCGTCCTTGCGATATCTCGGCTTGGTAAGGTGTGTACGAGGTGTACCAAACAGGATTCTCGAATATGTTGCGTTGAACAACCGCCGGTGTGATGCTTCCATACCAACCTTGCCCGATGTAGGTGGCATATTGCTTATTCTTGTTGGCCAATTGAGCGATGTGAGCAGCAAACTCATATTCGGTCATGGCTTCGGGCAGTTGTAACGGAGCTTTCAAACGGATGTTCGTAGGCAATGTTTTGTCTATCAATTCGTCAAGGCTATTCAAACCAATCTTTTTCAGCATAATGGCTTCGTCCGATTGGTTAATGCCGATGTGGCGGTGGGCTAAAAGGTCGTTCATGGTTATTTGTTTTTGGTTATTATCTAAAAAAAGGATTGTCCGATTTTTCGCTACCGATGCTTGTTGGTGCACCATGGCCCGGATAAACGATGGTTTCGGCCGGCAAGATGAACAAGCGGCTACAGATGCCTTCGATAAGTTGGTCGAAGTTGCCACCGGCAAGGTCGGCGCGACCTATGCTTCCTTGGAAGAGTACATCGCCCGAGAAGATACAACCATCGGCTTCACTATAATATACAAGGCTTCCGGGCGAATGACCAGGCACATGAATTGCTTCCAACTTACTGTTTCCAAAGGTGATGATGTCGCCATCGTGTAGGTATTTCCCGATAGGTTCGGGCTTCTCTTTCAGGTTGAGGCCAAACATGCGACTTTGCTTGGGTGCTTCTTCTATCCAAAACTCGTCGGCTTGATGAGCTTCGGCCGTTACACCATATTCTTTTTGTACGAACGCATTGCCGAACGTATGGTCGAAGTGTAAATGGGTATTTATCAAGTGCTTAATGGTCAACCCCTTGCGCGAGATAAATTCTTTGAATTTCTCTTTCTCTTCTTCGTAATAGCAGCCTGGGTCAATCACTACTGCTTCGTTTGTTTCGTCGTATAATACATAGCAATTTACGGGAAACATGTTAAATTCAAAACGCTTTATCTTCATAGTAATGATATAGTTAGTTCTTGATTCCTACATAAACAACCTTTTTGGTTTCGAAAAACTCTTCCTCGAAGTAATCTTTCAAATCCCACATTTCGACACTGTTCTTAACGGGCATGGTTTCGTTGCCCAACTCGCCACCTTTCAAGCAGATAAGGCCATT
>JAFYML010000122.1 GCA_017556595.1 Bacteroides sp. | reverse complement strand
CTGGTTACCTCTCAGAAAAGAAATATCCCGAGTCATTTAGGCTAATTCAGTACTACGATGAAGAGGAGGACAGAGAGTTTACTTTCCTGACGAATGCAAAACATCTGTCAGCTCAAGAAGTCGCAGACCTTTATCAGAAGAGATGGTTGATTGAACTATTTTTCAAATGGCTCAAACAACATCTAAAGATAAAGAAGTTTTGGGGCACGACAGAAAATGCTGTCCGAATACAAATCAGTGTAGCAATAATAACCTACTGTCTGGTTGCCATCATCCAGCACGATATGGAGTTGAAACGCTCAACTTATGAGGTCTTGCAGATTCTCAGCATATCGTTAACAGACAAAACTCTCTTGCGAGATCTATTCGATAAGACTAATTTCAATGATGTCAAAGAACAATTTAATCCCCTCATTCCGGGCTTGTTTAGCTAATTATTAACTCGTCCCAATTTTAACGGGACACTAATGATTATTTATTAATTATTTCTATCAATTCTTCGGGTGTAACCAATTGTTGTTCGCCGGTTTCCATATTCTTCAACGTCAGCTTTCCTTGCGCCATTTCATTCTCGCCCACCAATGCAACAAACGGAACGCCCTTACTGTTTGCATAGCTCATCTGTTTTTTCATTTTGCTTGAGTCGGGGAAGATTTCGGCACGAATACCTGCTGCGCGCACTTTAGTCAATACTTGCATAGAGAAGGCTGCTTCTTGTTCGCCAAAGTTGATGAACAATAATTGAGTACCATTAACGGCCTCTTTCGGATAGAGTTCCAATTGATTGAGCACATCGAAGATGCGGTCGGCACCAAACGAAATACCTACACCACTTACGCCACTCATACCAAAAACACCTGTCAGGTTGTCGTAGCGTCCACCACCGGTAATGCTACCGATTTGTACATCGAGGGCTTTCACTTCAAAGATTGCGCCAGTGTAATAGTTCAAACCACGCGCCAAGGTCAAATCGAGTTCGATTTCGTTCTTCAAGCCAAGTGCCTTCAAGGTAGAGAGAATAAATTCGCTCTCTTCTACACCCTTCAAACCAATTTCACTACTTGCTAAAACATCTTTCAGTGTAGCCAATTTATTTTCGTTTGTACCACTGAGCAAAATAATGGGTTGCAACTTGGCAATAGCCTCATCGCTGATACCTTTCGATTTCAATTCGGCATTTACATTTTCCAAACCAATCTTATCGAGTTTGTCGATGGCTACTGTAATATCTACTATCTTATCGGCTTCACCAATGATTTCGGCAATACCGGTTAGAATCTTGCGGTTGTTTATCTTGATGCAAACACGGATACCAAAGCGTGAGAACACAGTATCTACAATCTGCATCAACTCAACTTCGTTCAGCAACGAATCGCTACCCACTACGTCGGCATCGCATTGATAAAACTCGCGATAGCGTCCCTTCTGCGGACGGTCGGCACGCCAAACGGGTTGGATTTGATAACGCTTGAAAGGGAATGTAATCTCATCGCGATGCATCACTACATAGCGAGCAAAAGGTACGGTCAAATCATAGCGCAAGCCCTTTTCACAGAACTTACTTGCAAGCTTTGCCGCATTACGACTCAACAACTCTTCGTCGGTCAGGCCAGAGAAATAATCGCCCGAATTTTGAATCTTGAACAATAGTTTGTCTCCCTCTTCGCCATATTTTCCCATCAAGGTAGAAAGAGTCTCCATCGAAGGTGTTTCTATCTGTTGGAAACCATAGAGGTGATACACCTCGCGAATGGTATTGAATATATAGTTACGTTTCGCCATCTCTACTGGCGAAAAGTCGCGCGTTCCCTTTGGGATACTTGGTTTTTGTGCCATCTATCTATAAATAAATTATGGTTTTACAAATCAAGGCGCAAATTTACGTATTTTATTGATAGATAAAAAAAATACTGCTCGATATTTTCGAGCAGTATTCTTTACTGATATAGGAAAGTATCTTACTTCTTCTTAAAGATATTAGGAATGAACTCGTTCAAACCACGACGCCATGTAAGCCATTCATGGGCTGTACCTTCAGATACTTTGAATTCAACATTGATACCAGCTTCGCGAAGTGTATTAACCATACGTTCTGTACCAAAGTTTTCTTCTGTACCACAACTCATAGAGAAGTAATGGATTTTCTTATTGAACTCTTCTGGACGAGAGAAGATACCATCGTAAGCGTTCTTCACATCTACACCGAAGATAGCAGCACTGAATGTACCCATCCAAGCAAACTTATCCAAGTTGGCAAGTACAATGTCGAATGTTTGCTTACCACCCCATGAAAGACCTGCCATAGCACGGTTTTCACGATCGGCCTTTGTACGGAAGTTAGCATCGATGTAAGGAATCAAGTCGTTCAACAAAACTGGATAGAACGATGCACCATAGTCAGCATGGCTCATGCCACGACCGAAAGGAGCACGGATATCTCCACTCTCCATTACAACAATCATAGGAACGGCGCGACCTTCGTGGATAGCGTTGTCCATGATGTGTTGCATGTGACCTTGCTTGCTCCAACCTGTTTCATCTTCACCCATACCGTGTTGCAAATAAAGAACTGGGTATTTCTTCTTGCTCTTTTCGTATTCAGCAGGGGTATAAACCATTGCGTGACGGAAAGAACCTGCGCTCTTTGAATAGTAATAGAGGCTACGAACTTGACCTTGAGGAACACCTTCTTGTGGACGATAATAGTTACCTTCTGGTCCTTCTGGGATTTCAATACCACCGGCTTGACGATGGCAACCGAAGAATGTATCAGTAGCTGGGTCAACAGTAGAAACACCATCAACAAGGATGAAGTAGTAGTGGAAACCTACTGGCAATGGATCGGTAACAGCCATCCAATTACCCTTGCTATCGCGTTTCATATCGTATTTCTTGCTACAGATATCAACTTTCACATCCTTAGCTTCGGGAGCAGAGATGCTGAAGTAAGCACGACCTTCCTTATCTACCTTAGGGAATTCGTTGCCAGGGAAAGTAGTTTCAGCTACCTTAGCATCAGCAGGAACTTCAAGACCTTTATAAATATAGGTAGGACGTTTGCTTTCATAACCCAACAAATTGAGCATCTTGTCAGCATAACGAGCACCCAACTCACGATAACCGGCAGCATCGAAGTGCAAGTTGTCAGGACCATTTGTACAATCGTCTGAAGAAACTACGTGTGCAGTGTGGATAGTTTCTGGAAGAGCTTGAATTTGCTTGTTCATGCCAATGCATACGCCCTTACCATTTGCTTGAACCACTTCACCTGCCAACAAAGGCACTTGTTCGGGAACGAGGTTAAGGTCGCCCAAAAGATTATCATACACGTTCTTTACCTTATCTGCCCAATCGGGTTCACCAGTATTTGAGCAACCTTGGTGCATCAAGATACCTTTGATTACACCATCTTGTTGAGCTTTACGAGCCAATGTTACCAAACGTTCATACGGATTATCGTTATATGCCTTCAACATACCTTTCATCCAATTAGGAGCTACGTTTTCTGCGTAGTTTTTAATTGAATCGGGCATGAAACCTTCGATGCGGATACCACCAATTGCTACGTGAATAACACCTACGCGAACATTTTCGGGCAAGTTAGCAATCATTGTACGACCGAAATAGTCAGCAGGAGTTAAACCATTACCTGGACGGCAAAGAGGTGGCAAAGCTTCGCACCACTCACCCATCTTACGTCCACTCTTTTCATCATCAACAGCAGACATCAATAGGAAACGAGGGCCCGGGCTAACCATGTCTTGTGCTTCGGGACGAGCAGCACCTTCCATATTAGACTGACCAAAGCAAAGGAAAATGTAGAAGTTAGGGTCAACCTCGGCTGACACCTTCAGTGCAGGACAAAGACATAGCAAAGCCAACACCAATGTTTTAAATAAGTTTTTCTTCATATTAATTAATGTTTTGTTAATTCTTTAGACTATTAACAAAGTAAAAGGTTTAAGAATCGCATTGATTTCTTTCAACAATGCCGATTCTTACTACAATATTATTCAAACTTCCACCAGTCAAGACGGATGTCTCCTTCGGCTTCATCGAAGCAGAGATAAAGGTCGTTTACACCCTTAGCACCGTTAATTTTAGTCTTGAACGAACGATATTTTTCAATCTTTCCTGTAGACTTAATAGAAACTGTACCAACGACTTCACCTTCTGGGCTACCAAGACGAATGGTAAGTGTTGCGCTACCTGTACATGCGGCTGAAATAGTGAATCGTTTAGCACCTTCTGCAAAATCTACACCACGCAAGCGGATGTATTCGTCCTTATCCACATCGTAGATGTACATGTTGCGTTTGCCTTCCGAGAATGGCATATCCTTTACGATACCTGTATTGTCAAAGCCAACCTTAGCCGATTTCAAACCATATCCCCAGTTCATAGTTTCTGCTTCTACGCGACGATAAGGATTGAAGTTTTCAAGTTGTTCGGCTTGTTCTTGGTCGAGCCAATAGTCAAGTTCAGGAATTGTACCATCGGCATTGTACTTCATTTCTGTGAAAGTAACCGAACGACGTTCGTAGTGACGTAGGATATCAATATTCTTCAAATCGTAGTTTTGACCGAAGAGATAAGTGCGTCCCTTGAAGTCGGCAATACCTGGGTGATTACCGCGGTTACGAGGAGTATGATCCATGATGTGTCCTTTGTGTTCCCATGGACCAGTAGGACTTGTAGCCATAGCATAGCCAATACCTTCAGGACAGCAAGTTGATGCAAATGCCATGTAGTAGTAATCGCCACGCTTGTAGCACCAAGGTCCTTCTTGATAATCTGGAATACGAGGAAGTTTCACGATTTCGCCGCTTGTAGAAATCATATCTTCATTCAACTTCACATAGTATGTATTTGGATTACCCCAATACATGTATGCTTGTCCGTCATCGTCGATGAAAACAGTTGGGTCAATGTCTTCCCAATGCTCTTTTTGCCAAACAAGTGGTTCACCCAATGGATCTTTGAAAGGACCATAAGGAGAATCGGCTACCAACACACCGATACCATGTCCGTGAAGCGGAGCATAGAGGTAGTATTTACCATTGCGAGTAACGGTTTGAATAGCCCATGCACCATTGTCACGACTACGCCATGCAAAGTCTTTCAACGAAGCAACAGCACCATGTTCTGTCCAGTTCACCATGTCGGTTGTAGAGTAAAGCAACCAATCGTACATAAAGAAGCCAGCTGAGCTACGTTCGTTTGGATCGGCAATATCTTCAGGTGAAGAGTCGTGCGAGCAATATAAGAACAATGTATCACCTACTACCATTGGCGATGGGTCGGCGGTGAACTTAGTTTGTGTGAAAGGCATGTTGCTTTGCTCTATACCACGCATTTCCCACCAGTCGAAGTTCATCAAATGTGGGCCTTTACGACCAGTGAAGCAGAGGTAGAGGTCGTGTACACCGGTAACTTTCGACTTAATGTCGGCTACCAATGTTTGCCACTTTTCCCAACCACCTGTACCAGGTACATCAAGGCGGGTAAGCAATTGTCCCTTCAAGCTATCCACGCGCACTTCGATAGCACCACCACGCAAGCCACTTGCTACGCGAGCAGTAAAAGTACGTGGGAACATACGACCGAAGTCAACTGCTTGCAACTTAATGTAATCGCCATTGTGAGCATCGGTTACATATACACCTACTTCATCGTTTTGTTCGGTATGCAAACCTTCCGAAAAGGCCATTGTTTCAGCTTCTACCTTGCGATAAGGATTAAAGAAACCTACAGGCTTCACACCTTCATTGGTAGGAAGAATAGTTGGGAATGAACCATCGGGATTGTAAGTAAACTCTTCAACAGCAATACTACGTGCAAAACCACCACCACCAGGCAACTTACCAGTGTGATAGAAGAAGTAGCTATGTCCCTTATAATCGGCTACACCTGCATGGTTGGTAAATGAGTTTGTATCGCACAAAGGCATAATCTCGCCTGCATATTTCCAAGGGCCAGTAGGCGATGAAGCTGTACTATACGAAATATGTTCAGGAACACCGCCTGCAGCATAGATAAGTTGGTAAGTACCATTACGTTTTGTCAACCAAGGACCTTCTACATAGCTATCTTTGTATTTCTTTCCTCTCTCACGATTCTTAGGAGCGCCAAAGCCTTCTTCAGTCATATCGGCCAAGATAACATCGCCTTCGTAAGAAATCATGTCTTCGTTCAGCTTAAGGAAATAGAGCTGTGGGTTACCCCAGCAAAGCCATGCTTGACCATCTTCATCGATAAATGCACTTGGATCGATGTGGTCCCACGAACCATTTTCGTACAATGGTTTACCAATAGCATCGCGGAATGGGCCTGTAGGAGAATCGCCTACAGCAACACCGATAGCCATACCGCCCGAAATCTTTGAGTGAGCGCAAACGTAGAAATAGAATTTGCCATTGCGTTCGATGGCTTGAGGTGCCCAAGCACGGTCGTCGGCCCAAGCGAATGACTCAAGCGCCAAAGGCGAACCATGATCCACCCAGTTCACCATATCGTCGGTTGAATAAACACGCCATTCTTGCATCCAGAAGAAGTCGGCACCATTTTCGTCATGACCAGTATAGACATACAAACGTCCATCGTGCACCATCGGCGCAGGGTCGGTAGTGTAACAGGTTTGCACAAAAGGATTCTGTGCGAAACTTGGCAACACGTAGGCCAATACTAAGGCCAATACTAAGTAAAGTTTCTTGTTCATGATGTAATAATATAAGGTTTGTAAGAATTTCAAGGTTAATATCTCATGATTTGGCAAAGATAAGCAATTTACTTCATTACATTGCCGCATCATGTTACATATTCTTATAGTAATGTTACATTTGAGAAAGAAATATTGTT
>JAFYML010000121.1 GCA_017556595.1 Bacteroides sp. | reverse complement strand
TTTACCTTTACCATCGTTCAAGTGATAGCGACAATCGCGTAGCTTGCGGTTGTGTAGGTTGGCCTTCTTGGCGCGTTCGCGTGCCAACTTGGTGACACCGGCAATGGCTTTGCGTTCCTTTTCGCTTTCTTGAATCTTTTGCAGCATGGCTTCGGCCACCAACGGATGTTTGTGCAAGAAGTTGTCCACTTCGGTTTTAATGAAGTCGCCCACAAACTTGTTCACCGTAGGACCGGCTGCTTTGCCCTCTTGTGGCACGGCCGGCCACATGTTGTTGCTACCCAATTTGGTTTTTGTCTGGCTCTCGAACATGGGTTCTTCCACATCCAATGCAATGGCGGCAACGATGCCGTTTCGGATGTCGGAAAATTCTTGGTTCTTGTTGAAAAACTCCTTGATGGTGCGTGCAATGTGCTCTTTCAGTGCGCTTTGGTGCGTACCACCTTGCGTAGTATGCTGACCATTTACGAACGAGTAATACTCTTCGCCATATTGGTTGGTGTGCGTAAAGGCAATTTCAATGTCTTCGCCCTTTAGGTGTACAATCTCGTACAATCCTTCGGCGGTCATGTTGTCCTTCAGCAAATCTTCCAATCCGTGGCGCGAAAGGATACGTTGGCCATTGTATAGGAAGGTAAGGCCGGTATTCAGATAAGTATAATTGCGTAGTAAGGTCTCTACGAATTGTGGTTGGAAGCTATAGTTTAGGAATAGCGTATTGTCCGGTTCGAAGAAGATGTATGTACCATTTTCTTCCTTGGTGTCGAGGGTTTCGTCGGTCAGTAATTGTCCGCGTTCAAAGGTTGCTCTGCGAACCTTTCCATCTCGATAACTGGCTACTTCGAAACGGCTACTCAAAGCATTTACCGCCTTGATACCCACACCGTTCAAACCTACACTCTTTTTGAATGCTTTCGAGTCGTACTTACCACCGGTATTCAGTTTGCTAACGGCTTCAATCAACTTTCCTTGCGGAATGCCTCGACCATAGTCGCGCACGGTTACACGCAGATTATCCTCGATGGTTACTTCGATTTTCTTTCCGGCACCCATCTTGAACTCGTCGATAGAGTTGTCCATCACCTCTTTTAGTAGCACATAGATACCATCGTCGCTCTGTTGTCCATCGCCCAATCGACCGATGTACATACCCGAGCGCACTCGGATGTGCTCCATGTCGTCCAAGTGTCGGATGTTCTCGTCTGTATATTGCACGCCTGATGTGGCATTGTTGTTGTCCGCTTCATCAAGCGGTAGCATTACGCTATTGTTGTCTTCCATGAGTTTTTCTTATTCAGCCAATTTTTACGTAGTTTCCGCAAAAATAGGAATAAAAATGCATGTTCGCAAGAAAACGTTGCAAGGTTTTTTTTAATACGTGAAAGTATAGATCTTTTAGAATAGAAATAAAACAATCAATCTTTACAAAAAGGACAAATTCAAAATATCGCTCTATAGAATTTTCCTCGTGAGGGAGATATATAGCCTTCACGAGAAAAAATTTTTTCTCTCACGAGGAAAAAATATTCCTTTCGTAGGGGTATATCTAGAAAAATTAGAAACTTCTTTACAATTGCAAGAAAAAAGCCGAACCAAATGGCTCGGCTTTCATACTTATTTAATCTCTTTGATAAAGCATCTTCTACGCTTGTGTTGCTCGGTGCGGAAGTATTCCCATTGTGCTTGAACCTTGCCGTTTTCTTCCAACTCGGGATTACTTTCGGCATATTCGTAGTTCAGTTTTTGATAGGCGGGGATAAGGTCGGTAAAGAGCAATGCGTTTACGCCCTTGCTTTGGTATTCGGGTTTCACGGCTACGATAAGTAGGTCGAGTACGCGAGGGTATTTTTTCATGAAGATGGTTTGTAGGAAGTACCACCAACCAAAGGGGAAGAGTCGTCCCTTAGCTTTTTGCAATGTCTTGCTA
>JAFYML010000120.1 GCA_017556595.1 Bacteroides sp. | reverse complement strand
GTTGGTTTGGCAGAGAAATTAAAATGCCAGAAAACATGTATCTATCAACATATAACGATAATCGTTGTGTTGATTTTAAAGAAATTAAGAAGGAATACACCATTCTTCATTATGTTGACACGATAGGATGTGTTAGTTGTAAGCTGCATCTTAATCTTTGGAAACAGTTTGTAGATGAACTCGATAGTATCACTCCCAACAAGGTAAAATGTATTATTTGTTTTTATCCTAAATGGAAACAATTGCTCTTTAAAAATCTGAAACTAAACAACTACAGTGAATACGTTTATATTGATGAAAAAGATTCACTAAATCTATTGAACAAATTTCCAGAAAACGAAAATTACCGCACATTCTTATTAGATAATGAAAATAAAGTAATTGGTATAGGAAATCCAATACATAATCCAGGAATTAGGAATCTTTATATAGATATGATACAAGGGAATAATACAAAAGGAAAAACTTACAATAAAATAACTGAGGTAGAAATAGAACGACCCATAATAAGAATTGATAATTTTCATTGGAAAGAGGTAAAAACAATAAAAAACAAAATTAGAAATATAGGAGAAAATCCACTTATTATAGAAGGAATCAGTACATCATGCGATTGTACTACGGTAGATTATAAAGAAACGAAAATAGAGCCAAACGAAGAACTTACATTTGAAATAAGCTATAAAGCAGAAAAACCTGAAACTTTTTATAGAACAATATCAATATTTTGCAATGTGGCCAACTCGCCAATAGAACTGACAATTGAAGGTAAGGCTATTGAATAACAATTATGGTAAAATGTGAAACAGAAAAAGTATTCATAAAGAACAAATAAAATTGTATAACTTAAAACTAATGAGCAATGAAAAGAAATTTAAAATTAATTTTGATTAGTATTATTTCGATAACAATGTGTTATAATGTATACCAAAATAAGGTAACTAAAGAGAAACTTTCAGATTTATCATTGGCCAATATTGAAGCACTCTCCAGTAACGAAGGTGGAGAAGAATGCCTTGAGTGGGTTGATAAAGATTGTTATTATGATTATATGTTTGGTAATACACATGGTCCATATTTCTATCCGACATGCTCTGGCGAACCCAGTGTGTCAGGAGGGAAATTAGAATGTGGTGCTGTAAGTAGTCTCCTCCCACTTTCACCATATGTAGCCTATAAGTGTTTAGCATGTGTTAGAACAAGTAGTGGTAGTTATGAATAAAATGAAACAGATTAGCTTATTTTTAGTTGCATTTCTAATAACAGCGTGTGATAACCCCAACAAACAAGTGGTACATAATAATGTCATAACGTTGTTAACGGATTCTATATCTGTACCAACCTACGAAATTATCGGTGACACCTTGCCTTTGGATGCCCTATGGCCTACTGATATTGCTATTGTGGATAGCTTTTTACTGATTGGACAGCATAAAGATGATAAACTCATCCACATATATAGCAAGAACAGCCTACTAAAATTAGGTAGTTTCATAGAAAAAGGAGGTGGACCATACGATGTGAATTTATGGAACGGATTCAATCAATATTGGGTGGAAAACAATGAAGCAAAACTATTAATTCAATCATATCCTCAATATGTTGCTACCCTAAATCTAAACAAAACATTAAATCAGCAGGAAGTAGTATTTGATGAAAAATTTAATTTCTCGAATGATTCGGCAAAGGCTATATTTCTACGTTCTAACGTTGTTTATAAGGTTAAAGACAATTTTTTAATGTCGCGATCCACAGACAGAATCAAAGGGACAACGGACTATAACCTAAGTTTCCAATGGTTTGATTATGAAAAGGATGAAATTAAAAATATTGTGTATTCTACAGATCAAGCAATATACCCCTTCCCATTTTTATACGCACCTGGGGGAATGTGCTATAACGTCAATCAAGGGAAAATATGCTTTGCTTTCAGATACATCAATGCCTTTGCCCTTTTCGAC
The DNA here is from genome assembly GCA_017556595.1 of Bacteroides sp. GTDB lineage: Bacteria > Bacteroidota > Bacteroidia > Bacteroidales > Bacteroidaceae > Bacteroides. The sequence continues at coordinate 8,179 of JAFYML010000120.1, read as the reverse complement.
ATTGATAAGGGGAGTTCAATTCAGTTGATTCCAAACAATGATATTACCGATTTGAAAGAATATGTAAACGAGCAAAAAGATGCTGTCTTTTTTCAAGATGTTGCATCTTCTAATAAATTTGTATATTTAGCTACTTATCACGGAATCAAACAGAATGAAACTGAAAAGGAAGGAGTAACCATTGAAGTTTATGATTGGAATGGCAACCATATCAGCAAAATTCGCTTAAAAGAACCTATCTACTATATCGCGGTTGATTCTGAAGATGAATATTTATATACAGTTGTTAGCGATGGAGGTATAAAGAAATACAAATTACCCAAGATGTAGAACAATGTCCCTATTGTTTTTGCGATAAGTAATTTACAGAAATAATTATAGTAATATATTTTAACTGATTTATTTTCGCCAAATAATCTGCTCTATGAAATTTTCCTCGTGAGGGAGATATATAGCCCTCACGAGAAAAAAATTTTTCTCTCACGAGGAAAAAAAATCTGCCTTGTAGGATAATCTATAAGGAACAAACGAAATATGATAATTTTTTCACACAACAATAAAGGTTGGCTCCTTAAGAACCAACCTTTATTGTTATCTAATAGGAGAAGGGATTTACTTGTCGAAGACATTGCTATACATCACACCGGGTTGTGGCGTAACGTTGCAACGCTTGAAGAGTTCGGTAACGGTAACAAACTCGAAACCTTGCTTCTTCAATTCGGGGATGATAATATCCAATGCTTGAACGGTTGCATCGTTGCCTGGCATGTCGTGAAGTAAGAAGATGTCGCCATGCTTAGGGGCTTTCAATATCGTAGTAGCACGTTGCTCGGCGGTTACTTCGGGTACCCAATCTTCGCATCCATGACCGCAAATGAAGCACAAATCGATGTTTTGGTGCATGGCATCGTTCACGGCGATAAAAGGAGGACGGAAGAAAGTGGGTGCTACACCTGTTACTTCGGTAATTTTTTCGGAAGTATAAGCAATCTCTGCCTTAATCTCGTCGGCAGTAAGCGTAGGCATTTGGGTATGTGTCTTCGAGTGGTTTTGCACATCGCAGCCCATCTCGATGGTGCGCTTCATCACCTCGGCCGACGCTTCGTTGATATTATTGCCTATCACAAAGAAAGAGCCTACTACATCGTGCTTCTTCAGCATATCGAGCATAGCAACGGTGGTAGTGGTGTTAGGACCATCGTCGAAACTTAGACAAACCAACTTTGCCTCTTTTTGAGGTGCATCTGCCTCGGGCGTTGCCGCTTTTTTGCCGCTACAAGCTGCACACAACATACTGGCGGCCAATAAATAAGTAAATGATTTCATGATTAAATAGTATTATTATTAAGAAATTTATTTCCGTTTTAAAAACTCATATCCAAAGCGGCATCGCAAGCAATCGCGCTTGTCGCAATACTCCTTACGAAGTTGGATAAGCGCTTGCGAATCGGCAGCTGTCTTGAGCGACAAACCTGCCCCACTCCATTGCCGGATGATGTAATTATCCTCGGCCTTTAGCGATTCGAGGAAGCGAGTAGCCCTATCGCAAAGCAATTCGCTACCCTTGTGCAAGCCGTAGGAGTAGAGAAAAGGGATAACGGTGTTGATAATCATCAGATTCAAAGCGGTATCGCCCACCGGCTTTTCGTGTCGAGGCGACTCTCTCTTGAAGGTAAAGTGATTCTCCCAATAGGTTGAGGTTTGTGCCATTAGCAACTTCTTGGCTTCGTCCACGGTTTCGGCATCCATGATGCGCGAAAAGAGCGATTGACGGCTATGGTATAACCATGCCAATTGTGCTAACCTGACGTGTGGGAAGTTGCCAGGGCGTAAACGTAAAAAGCGCCATTGCGACACATCCATTGGGGCTGGCAACTGAAATTTATGTTGCAAGTAGGCATACTCTTTCTGAAGTTTTTGGTAATAGTCGTCGGCATCCTTCACATCCTCTTCCAATAAGCCTGCCTGACCAAAAAAGAAGGCCTCGACTTGAAACAACGAATCGCGATGCTTATCAACGGCACGCAATGGTAAGTGCGATGCCCATGCTTCGAATGCATCACCATTCAAACCAAAGCCATAGTTACGAGCAAGGGTAATGAAAAAGACATCCTCCCAATGGTTGTTGAAACGTGCCAACCGCTCGGAAATAAGTGCCGATTTCTGCTGAAAACGTTCTACTTGCAAAGCGGACAACCAAGAAACAATGGTCAACTTAGAAAGGGTAGGCAAAATCTCATGACAAGGCGGACAAATATCGGCCTTGCGCAATTCGTCGTAGTGCAAACGTACCTTTTCGGGACATACAAGCAACAATTGTGGGATAAGGGCACCATCGGTGCGATAGACATGGCAATTGTCTTCGCCAACCACATGAAGGATAACATTATCGTAGGCCTTGTCGCGGTCGTGTCCATGACGCAACCAATCGGTAGCTTGGGTGTGTACCTCTACGTTTCCCACCCACATGGTGCCGTCAATCTTCAACTTGGCATTGAAGAAATCGGGGCCAGCATTGGTGTTGGGCAAACCCGGGTCGATAACCTCTACCAACTGACCGGTAGTGGTTCGCAACTCGCCCAAAGGGAAGATTTTATGCTTCCAAACGTAGTGAAGTAACTGCTCCATTAGTAAGAATAAGGTAATGTTGTGTGCAAATGTAATAAAATTATTATCTTTGCAACTGTTTAAACGAAAAAACTAAAAGATTAGGATATGAAAATTGCACTGATAGGCTACGGAAAGATGGGCAAAGAGATTGAAAAGATTGCCTTGAATCGCGGACACGAAATTGTTTGCATTATCGACATCAACAACCAAGAAGACTTTGAATCGGAAGCCTTCAAAAGTGCCGACGTAGCCATTGAATTTACCAACCCGATGGTGGCTTATCAAAACTACATTAAAACTTTCCGTGCAGGGAAAAAATTAGTTTCAGGTAGTACAGGCTGGATGGAAGAGCATGGCGATGAAATTCGCGAACTTTGTACAACCGGCGGAAAGACACTATTCTGGTCGTCAAACTTCAGCCTTGGTGTGGCCATCTTCTCGGCCGTAAATAAATATCTGGCTAAAATCATGAACCGCTTCCCAGCATACGATGTTACTATGAGCGAAACGCACCACATCCACAAACTTGATGCACCTAGCGGCACGGCTATCACATTGGCCGAAGGCATCTTGGAAAACATCGAACGCAAAAAGTCGTGGGTGAAAGGTACGCTTCTCGATGCCAATGGCGAACTGAGCGGTAGCAACGAATGTGCACCAAATGAACTGCCTATCGCTTCTATCCGCGAAGGCGAAGTTCCTGGTATCCACACCATTCGTTACGATTCGGAAGCCGACAGCATCAGCATCACTCACGATGCCAAGAACCGCCAAGGATTTGCATTGGGTGCTGTACTTGCCGCCGAATACACCGTGAACCACGAAGGATTCTTGGGTATGAGCGATTTGTTTGACTTTTAAAAGAATAATATGAAGAAACAATGGATTAAATTCGGCTTAGTTACCCTACTTTACCTTCTCTTCCTACTTTGGGTGAAAAGTTGGTGGGGATTGCTACTCCTGCCTTTTATATACGATGCATACATCAGCAAGAAAATACCTTGGAAATGGTGGAAAAAGTCGGATAATAGCACCGTTCGCACGGTAATGGATTGGGTAGATGCCATTGTGTTTGCATTGGTGGGTGTATATTTTGTACACATCTATGTCTTCCAAAACTATCAAATACCTACCTCGTCGTTGGAAAAATCGTTGTTGGTAGGCGACTACTTGTTTGTGAGCAAAGCAAGCTATGGCCCGCGTGTGCCGCAAACTCCACTTTCTATGCCACTGACGCAACACACTATGCCGTGGGGCGGCAAATCATACCTTGAATGGCCTAAATGGGAGTACAAGCGTGTGGCAGGATTCGGGAAAGTGAAGCTGAACGACATCGTGGTATTCAACTTCCCCGCAGGTGATACCGTGGCACTGAACAACCCAGCCGAAGATTTCTATAGCATTGCCTACCGCGAAGGAAGACGCATCTATCCGAAAAAGATTGAGATGGATAGCTTGAATCGTTGGCAACAACGTGCCGTGTTCGATCTGTACTATAATGCCGGACGTAAACAAATCTTAGGTCATCCCGAATATTACGGAAAGGTTATTACCCGCCCCGTAGATCGTCGCGAGAACTACGTGAAGCGTTGCGTGGGACTTCCCGGAGACACGCTACAAATCATCGACGGACAAGTTTACCTCAACGGACAAGCTTCGGAAAATCCAGAAGATTTGCAATTCTTCTACATTGTACGAGGTACTGGCAAGACATTGCCTTTGAAATTCCTTCAAGACGAGTTGGGACTTAGCTTCGAAGACATGCAATACTATCAAGCCGGTGCTACCGAATTTATGCTTCCGCTTACACAAAAAAGCCTCAGCAAGCTATTGGCTCGCAAAGATTTAGTTACATCGGCCGAACGAATTAGCACCGATTCCGATCCGTCACTCTATCCTCAAAACTTACACAAGAATTGGAGCACCGAAGATTATGGTCCTATTTGGATACCGAAGAAAGGTGCAACCATTGCACTGAACGCAGAAACATTGCCTATCTACGAGCGTTGCATCCGCGCATACGAAGGCAACGACTTGCAAGTGAAAGGACAAGAGATTTATATCAATGGAGAGAAAGCAGATTCGTACACCTTCAACATGGATTATTATTGGATGATGGGCGATAACCGACACAACTCGGCCGACTCGCGCTATTGGGGATTTGTACCCGAAGATCATGTCGTAGGTAAACCTATCCTTATTTGGCTTTCACTGGATAAAGACAAAGGTTGGTTCGATGGAAAAATTCGATGGAATCGACTATTTAAATGGGTACATAAATAAAAATAGTAGCTATGCAAATCTTGCTTTCATCCGCCTACTTGCCGCCCGTGCAATATTTTGCTCACCTGCAAAATGCCGAGCAGGTATGGATTGAGCAATACGACCATTACCAGAAACAAACCTATCGGAATCGTTGCGTCATAGCAGCGCCCGATGGGCCCTTGTCGCTGACCGTTCCCATCGAAAAGCCAAACACGCAAAAGGCTTTTATGCGCGACATACGCATCTCCGATCACGGCAATTGGCGACATCTGCATTGGAATGCCATTGAGTCGGCATACAACCATACACCCTTTTTCGAGTATTACAAAGACGACTTTCGTCCCTTCTACGAAAAGAAATTTGATTTTTTGGTGGATTATAACGAGCAGTTGTGCCAACTAATTTGCCAATTGATTGATATAGACACCTCTCTTCAGCGCACAGAATCTTACATTGCTGAACCCTCCAACACAATAATTGACTTACGAGATGCCATTCATCCTAAAAAAGAGGTGATGAATGAGGCTTCGTTTGCCATTGTCCCCTATTATCAGGTTTTCCAAGAAAGATTAGGTTTCTTGCCCAACTTAAGCATCATTGATTTGCTATTTAATATGGGGCCGGAAAGCATTTTAGTGCTACAACAAAGCATCAAGAAAAAAAAACTAAATATATAAACTCGTTAATTATGAAAAACTTATTCGACATTAAAGACAATGTGGTAGTAATTACCGGTGGTACAGGTGTTTTAGGACGCGCCATTGCTATACATTTGGCCGACCAAGGCGCAAAGGTTGTAATCATGGGACGTAAAGCCGAAGTAGGCAACGAAATCGTGAAAGAGATTAAAGAAAATGGTGGAGAAGCCATGTTCTTGGTAACCGACGTAATGAATCGTGAAATATTGGAACAAAACCTTGCCGACATCTTAGCTGCTTATGGACGAGTAGATGCATTGCTTAATGCAGCCGGTGGAAATATGCCAGGCGCAACCGTTGCTCCTACTGGTACATTCTTTGATTTGAAGATTGAAGAGTTTCAACGTGTACTCGACTTGAACTTAACTGGCACCGTATTGCCTACACAAGTATTCTTGAAGCCAATGGTTGAGCAAAACAAGGGTGCTATTGTAAACTTCTCGAGCATGGCCGCTTTCCGCCCTATGACTCGCGTATGCGGATATGCAGCAGCTAAAGCAGGTATCAGCAACTTTACCGCCTACATGGCAACTGAAGTGGCCAAGAAATTTGGCGAAGGTATTCGTGTAAATGCCATTGCACCGGGCTTCTTCTTGACTGAACAAAACCGTACATTGCTCACCAACCCTGATGGTAGTTGGACACAACGTGGCGAGGATGTGATTCGTCAAACACCATTTGGCCGTATGGGGCGTGCAGAAGAATTGTGCGGCACCATTCAATACCTCATTAGCGAAGCTGCAAGTTTCGTAACAGGTACTGTTGCGGTAGTAGATGGAGGTTTTAACACATTTGCAATGTAAGATATGATACGATGCGAACAAACTTGGCGTTGGTATGGTCCTAACGATCCTGTAAGTCTTTGGGACATTAAACAAGCCGGAGCAACCGGCATCGTCAACGCACTACACCACATTCCTAACGGAGAGGTATGGACGGAAGAGGAAATCTTGAAACGTAAAGAGATTATCGAAGCCGTAGGCCTACGTTGGTCGGTCGTTGAAAGTGTGCCCGTGCATGAACATATCAAAACGCAGACAGGCGACTTTCAAAAGTATATTGACAATTACAAAGAAAGCCTACGCAATTTAGGTAAATGTGGCGTGAACATTGTTACTTACAACTTCATGCCAGTGCTCGACTGGACACGCACGGATTTGGCATACGAACTTCCCGATGGTAGCCGCGCCTTACGCTTTGAGCGTGCTGCTTTCATTGCATTCGACCTATTCTTATTGAAGCGTCCGGGTGCTGAAAACGACTATACAGAAGCCGAAAAAGCAAAAGCAAAAGCCCGATTCGAGCAAATGAACGAAGCCGACAAGCAACTCTTGATACGCAATATGATAGCGGGATTGCCTGGCTCGGAAGAGAGTTTTACTTTGGAGCAATTCCAACAAGAACTTGATAGATATAAGGATATTACGCCCGAACGTTTGCGTCAAAACTTAATTTACTTCTTGAGTGAGATTTGTCCGGTAGCCGATGAAGCAGGTGTAGAATTAGTGATACATCCAGACGATCCACCTTGTTCTATCTTGGGATTACCACGCATCATGAGTTGTGCCGAGGATTTCCAAGCCATTATCGATGCGGTACCTAACCGTCGCAATGGTCTTTGCCTATGTACCGGTTCGTTCGGTGTGAGCAGTGCGAACGATTGTGCCGCCATGATGACGCGCTTTGCCGACCGTATAAACTTTGTCCATCTGCGCAGTACACAACGCGATGAAGAAGGTAACTTCTACGAAGCCAACCACTTGGAAGGGAACGTAGATATGTTTAATGTAATGAAAGCCTTCCTTGAATTGCAACAAAAACGTGGTGTTTCCATCCCTATGCGCCCCGACCATGGTCACCAAATGGTGGATGATTTGCGTAAGAAAACCAATCCTGGCTATTCGTGCATCGGACGCCTTCGTGGTTTAGCCGAATTGCGTGGCCTTGAAATGGGTATCAGTAAGTGTATGGAACTCGGCATTTAACGATATGCTAAAAATAAACACTCCAAATAACGACGAGCAAGTGCTGCTACATTGTTGTTGCGCACCTTGCTCGTCGGCTATTATAGAATGTATGTTGGCTAACGGCATAAAACCAACTGTCTATTTTTTTAACCCCAACATATACCCGAGCGAAGAGTACGAAATTCGAAAGAATGAGGCTATTCGTTTTATGAAAGAGAAAAATGTCGAATTTATCGACGCAGATTACGATTATGAAGCATGGCTAAATGGGGTAAAAGGATTAGAAAATGAACCCGAGCGAGGGGGTCGTTGTTTAAAATGTTTCCTATTACGACTAACAGAAACCGCTCGTTATGCTTCGGAGAATGGCTTTACATGGTTTACTACGACCTTGGCCAGTAGTCGTTGGAAAAGTCTTGAGCAGATAAACAAAGCTGGGAGAAAGGCCGCATTGCAATATCCCGGCACGCAATTTTGGGAGCAAAATTGGCGTAAGGGTGGCCTACAAGAGCGTCGCAACCAATTGTTGAAGGAGTATGGCTTCTATAATCAACAATATTGTGGTTGTGAGTTCAGTATAAGAAATCAACAATAAATAAGTGTAGATAGTTGATTATCAGCAAACATTTCATTAGACAC
>JAFYML010000119.1 GCA_017556595.1 Bacteroides sp. | reverse complement strand
TCCATGGAGATAGCTCGCTACTTGCACGAAGAAATCGGTAAGATGAAACCCTTCGTAAACTACGGCAAAGAAGTTGTGAATCCACTCTTCATTTGGATGATGTGCTCCACCTACGCCAAGACAGCCAAGTGGACACTTTTCGACCTCCAAGACAAACTTAAGCAAAGCGGTTGGATGGTACCCGCCTACACCATGCCGAAGAACATCGAAGACCGCGTTGTGATGCGCATCGTTGTGCGTCAAGGCTTTAGCCGCGACATGGCCGATATGCTATTGGGCGACATCCGCGATGCCATTGCCGATTTGGAAAAACTCGAGTACCCCACTCCGTCGCGCCTTGCCTACGAGCGACAAGAAAAGGCATCGGGTAGCATCTTCACCCACACTGGTTGCCGTAAGAAGTAAGCATCCACACATATCGAAAATTTTGGGGCGGTTATAGTTGCATAGCCGCCCTTTATTTTGTTTCTTTGCGCAGTTATAAAACCTCCCACCCATGATAAAGCAAGACTACCTGTTGCGAATGATACAAGAGATTATCGCCCTCATTGTGCAAGCCCTGCTCGGCAAGCAAAAAATTGCCAAGAGCAGCTGGGCGGAGTACGACAACATAACCACCCAAATACTAGGCCTCCCCACCAACGACCTGCTAACCATGGACACACAAGAAATCATCGACCGCTACCAAGGCGATGCCGACAAATGGGGCAAGAGCGAGCTAGCCGCTATCACCCTGTTGAAGCTATCCGACGACATGGAGAGCGACCAACTAGTAGCCAAATCGCGTGCGCGACAAAACGGCATAGCCCTTTTAGAGTATATACAAGTCAATAGCCCCACATTCTCCTTGCAACGAATCCAGTTGATCGAGGCGCTAAAAAAGACCGAAGTATAAAATTTTCGGCACATTCGTTCCACTTTTCAAGAATATTCAGTAATTTTGCAACAAATTATCAATTACTAACTAAAAAAATAAACAATTATGGCTTTTATTATTTGGCTTGTAGGTTTGGTACTTTGTATCAAGGCCGTTTTGGAAGTATGGAAGTGGAATGTCGATACAGTAAAGAAGTTGTTGGTAATCATCTTGCTTTTGGTTACTAGCTGGATTGGTTTGGCCGTTTACTACTTCTGGGGACGCGAAAACCTTCCAAAGATGTTGAAGTAAGCACATTCTCAACCCTATAAAATAGCCGAGCAAAACGCTCGGCTATTTTATATAGGATTACTTTACATGCAAAACTACTCGGCGATAACTTGTTAAGGATGGTTTGCCGCTATCAATAACACGCAGTACTAGGTGAATACTCTTTCCCTGAGCATCGGAAGGAATAGGTAATTGCAGCTTGCTTGTCGCTCCCGAGAAGGTAATAGCGCCTTTGTAGGTACTTGGCTCTTGGTAGTATATCCATTCGAACGAAAGGGCATCGCCATCGGGGTCGCTCGACCTGCCTGCATCCAACTTCACCACGCTTCCGGCTTTTACGTTTTTAATAAGGGCATCGGTTGTTTTGTCTTTTCCCACAACCGCTTGGGGATGATGATTGGCTTCTTCGTAGCGACTGGTTATTGTCCATATCATGCGCGCTGCAAAATCGTTGTTTATATCTTCTGCCCACTTCCTGATAGCATCGCATCCCTCTTTGGAAGCACCCAGCATGTAATAGGGGTCGTACTTCGTTTCGTCCAAGTTGCTACGGACTACCCAATCCATAGAACGGATATCGGCTCTTTTCTCGGCATCGAAGCGACCGCCCCAACCACCCCAATCGGGATGTTCGGGCATGTTCAATCCGTTGTCGATGACATACAAGAACGAGGGGCTATCGCCTTCGGTTGCCCAACGACGATTGGGGTATTGCTCTCCCAACTTGCCTGCGTACTGAATGTTGTCCTTGTACCACGCATCATTGGGCGGCCAACCATACACTTCTTTGTTGCGAATGTATGTTATTTCGGGAAATTCTTTGGCTATCCAAGCACCGGCATCGTCTTGTCCCAAGATGTCGTAAACACGAATCTTACGGACGAATTGCTGAAGCTCGGCGGCTGTTCGCGTTTGCTTTACCTTCCATAGGGCTTGTGCCAAGGTATTCATCCCCGACCATGCGGCTATCCAAACTGGGCGTGGGTCGTCCTTGTCTACCACTTGGATGATATGCTCCGAACCGGGCGAATCTTTTCCTTCGCCCACGCCGTGCATCGCGGCTTCTGCCTGCCCGTGTTTAATGATGCGTTGCAAGGCTTCGATAGTAGGGAATCCCTTGCTATGTACTGACAAATTCGCCCACACCTTTTCGTATGCCGGCAGCACTTTATTCATCACTTTCAGTTCATCGCCTTTGTTGATAGGCACCCAAGCGTATTGGTAGATAAATCCCTCTAAATCGACTCTATCGAGCAGCGTCAGCAGATGAATCAACGATTGTTGGTCGTCCGGATCGGCACCGCCAATATCACTGGTTACAATGAGACGTGTCTTTGATGCATGGGTGGGAAGAACTATACAAAAGCATAAAGCTAAAAGGCATAGTAAAACGTTCTTGTTCGTTTTCATACAATGGATTCATTAGGTTATTTCACATTGATAATGATTCTTCGGTAGGCTTTTAGGTTGTGCTCGCCATTGTCGGTCACTTCGCATATCACGTGGATGGTTTTCCCTGCAGCATCGTGGGGTACGGTGAGGGTGGCTTGCTGTGTGTCGGCTTGGGCTATGTTTACGTTGCCTTGATAGGTGCCGGCTTCGGGCAACACCCACCATTTATAGGTCAGTGCATCGCCATCGGGGTCGTAGGTTTTGGCGGCATCCAGCGTCACTGATGCATTGGCTTTTGCACGGATGGTGATTTCGGCCAAGCCTTTCTTTCCGTTGACTACAGCTATGGGGTTGCGATTGCCTTTGCCTTCCTTTGCCCAATCCATGCGTGCAGCAAAATTGGCGAAGATGGCGGGATAGAAGTAGTTTTCGTACTTTTGTGAAATGGCTTTGATGGCGGGGGTGGTGTTGGTGTAGCATTGTGTCTGCTTGTCGAGGGAGTTGTCCCACACAAAATAGCCTCCCCAACCTACTTCGTTGGCCACGGATGGGTTGTGCAAACCATTGGGCAAGACGTGCAGGTACGAGGGGGTATCGCCCTCTACACCGTATTTATTCTTCGGATAGCGTGCGCCCAGGTGTCCGTGGTTTTGGATGTGCTTGGCGTATTCGGGCCAATTGCGGCTACCGATGTCGTTTTGTGAGAGCCATGCGCTTTCGTCCCAGATGAAGAAGAGGTCGTCGCCGCAGAGCTGGCGCATCCAGCCGTGCGAGCTGAACTCATATTTTCCTCTGTTGTGCCAAGAGACGTCTTGGTCGGTGATGGTATATACGCGCAACTTGTTCAGGAAGGCTTTGAAGGCTTCTTCGGTGCGCTCTTGCTTCACTTGCCAAATGGCTTGTGCAAGGGTGTTCCCCCCACCCCAAACGGTTATCCATAGGGGGCGCTCGTCGTTCTCGTCGGCTAGCTGTATGAGGTAGTCGCTACCTACGGAACGATTGTCGGGACCTATCACTTCGCGTCCCATCTGTTGGCATCCCAGCTTCACTCGGCTACGCAGATAGTCGATGCTTGGCCAATAGCCGATGTATTGTTTTTGGTCTTCTTTCTTCAGTGGTTGGAACGTGGTTTGTTCCGAGCGTTTCATCAGGTTGGGCAGGTCTCTTTCGTAAGCGCCCAGTGTGTTGAAGATGGTATCCATCCATGCTACGGGGTAATGGCTATTGTTCCATCCGGTAGTGGCGATGATGGCTTCTATCTCGAAGAGGTCGGCATGCGACAGTAGGCGAATGAGCGACTCTTGGTCGTCGGGTTCGATATCGGCAGGGGCGATGTCGGTAAGCACCACCAGGCGCGGCTTCAAGGTCTTTTCGATGGTTTGCGTACAGCTACACAAGCTCGCAAGAACAAGGCTAGATAATAAAAGGATTTTTTTCATGAGTGCTGAGTTTTGAGTTCTGAGTGCTGAGTGAGTTATAAATTATAAATCATAAATCATTTACAGTTTCACTTTCTTCTTCACCGGTTTCGACTCGTTGTGCAGGCGGTCGAGGGCGGTTACAACGTAGCGATACTTGGTTTTACCATCTTCGTAGGGCAATTTATAATAGGTGTTGCGCGTGATGGTTACTATCTTCGAGGGGTCGTTCGTATCCACCTTTTCGTCGGCATTGAAGCGATAGACCACGTATTGCACGGCGCGATTCATTTCGTCTTTATGCTTGGGTGCTGTCCAGAAGAGGATGTATCCGTCTGCTGTCCAAATGGGTTTCACCTTCTTCACCTTGCCGGGGGCCTCATCGTCCATAAAATCGAACACGGGCGGAAGTGCGGGATAGCGGTGATACTCGCTGACAAGCGCTTGGCGATAGTTGCCAATGTTGTTCACTACATCGCTTGCGGGCCATTGCACACTACCGCCGATGGCGGTGTATTGGCGTTGTAGCTTCATCTTCAAGGCTTGTTGATGGATTTCGTTGTTCGTGGGGTCGGCATTTTGCACGGTGTTTGTCACCGACTGACCGATGAAGAGCGGACGGCCTGCGCTATGCTTTGCCCACCATTCCACTAGCACGCCATAGTCGGCCGCGGGATGTCCTACGTGCCAATAGATTTGGGGGATGTTATAGTCTATCCATCCTTGACGCACCCACAACAATACATCGGCGTAGAGCTCGTCGTAGTTTTGCAAGCCGTTGGTGGCGCTTCCTTGTGGGTCGCTCTTCTGATTGCGGTAGATGCCGAAAGGCGAAATGCCGAACTTCACCCATGGCTTGGCGTTGCGCACGGTTTGGTGTATTTGCTTTATCAGCACGTTTACGTTGTTTCTACGCCAATCGCCCAGGTCGGTAAAACCATTGGGATTTTGACGGAAGTTTGCAATATCGGGAAACTCTTCTCCCTTGA
>JAFYML010000118.1 GCA_017556595.1 Bacteroides sp. | reverse complement strand
GAGTACCCTTTACATACTTATCCAAGTTTACACCGCATACGAACATAGGAGTAGCGTCCTTAGAAGGAGCTGACATAACTACGTACTTAGCACCAGCTTCGATGTGAGCTTGAGCCTTGTCTTGAGAAAGGAACAAACCTGTAGATTCTACTACATATTCTGCTTCGATTTCGTTCCACTTCAAGTCAGCTGGATTACGTTCTGCAGTTACGCGGATAGCGTTACCGTTAACGATCAACTTGCTGTTTTCAACGTCAGCTTCGATAGTGCCGTCGAATTGGCCGTGCATAGTGTCATACTTCAACATATAAGCCAAGTAATCTACTGGACACAAGTCGTTGATACCTACAATTTGAATGTCATCGCGAGTTTGAGCTGCGCGGAATACGAAACGGCCGATACGACCGAAACCGTTAATACCTACTTTAATCATTTTGTTTTAACTTTTTAAGGGTTATATAACTCTGTTTTAAATCTCTTTTCTACTAAAAAACACATTTATTTCCAAAATGCGGTGCAAAAATAAGAAAATGTTTTTATATTCGCACTCAAATTAATAATTAAATAACTTTAATAATGGGAAAAAGTACATTTTTGCAAGATTTTAAAGCGTTTGCCATGAAGGGAAACGTAGTAGACATGGCTGTCGGTGTAATCATCGGTGGTGCTTTTGGTAAGATTGTAACCTCTGTAGTAAACGACATCATTATGCCTCCTATCGGCTTGTTGGTTGGCGGTGTAGATTTCAAAGATTTGCAATGGGTGATGCAAGAAGCAGTGCCCGAGAAATTGAACGAAGCTGGTGAAGTGATTGCTCCTGCTGTAGCTGAAGTTTCATTGAAGTATGGCAATTTCTTGCAACAAACATTCGATTTCTTGATTATCGCTTTCTCTATTTTCTTGTTTGTTAGCCTCATTAAGAAGTTGAGCGAAAAGAAGAAAGTTGAAGAGCCTGCAGCTCCAGCTCCTCCTCCTGCACCAAGCAAGGAAGAAGTGTTATTGACTGAAATCCGTGACTTGTTGAAAGAAAAGAAATAAGTAAGAATAGGAAACATCCCATAACCCACAAAAACGGTTATGGGATGTTTTTTATTCTGATAATGATTTTTTGCACTATATACTATTATTATTTTCTGCATTTTTTCTACTTTTGCGCTCGATTTGCAAAACTCTTATACTAAGAATCGTATGAAACAAGACATGATTGTTATTTTAGATTTGGGAAGTCACGAAAATACCGTGCTTGCCAGAGCTATTCGTGCGTTGGGTGTATATAGCGAAATCTATCCCCACGACATCACTGCTGCCGAGTTGAAGGCTTTGCCTAATGTAAAAGGTATCATCATCAACGGTGGCCCAAATAATGTAATTGATGGTGTTGCCATCGATGTACTCCCCGAAATCTATCAAGCTGGTTTCCCTGTTATGGCTGCCGGTCACGATAAGGCTTTGTGTGAGGTTAAGTTGCCTCAATTTGCTGACGATGTAGAAGCTATCAAAGTTGCAGTCAAGTCGTTTGTATTCGATACTTGTAAGGCCGAAGCAAACTGGAATATGAAGAACTTCGTAGCCGACCAAGTAGAACTTGTTCGTCGTCAAGTAGGCGATAAGAAAGTCTTGCTTGCACTCTCTGGCGGTGTAGATAGCTCGGTAGTAGCAGCTTTGTTGCTCAAAGCTATTGGCGAAAACTTGGTTTGCGTACACGTAAATCATGGTTTGATGCGTAAGGGCGAATCTGAAAACGTTGTCGAAGTATTCCGCAACCAACTTTGTGCAAACTTGATTTATGTTGATGCTACTGACCGCTTCTTGGGTAAACTTGAAAACGTTGCCGATCCTGAACAAAAACGCAAAATCATCGGTGGTGAGTTTATCCGTGTATTCGAAGAAGAAGCTCGCAAACTCGATGGTATCGACTTCCTTGGCCAAGGAACTATCTATCCTGATATCGTAGAAAGTGGTACTAAGACCGCTAAAATGGTAAAGAGTCACCACAATGTAGGTGGTCTTCCAGAAGATCTTCAATTCGAATTGGTTGAACCATTGAAGCAACTCTTCAAGGACGAAGTTCGTGCTTGTGGTGTCGAACTTGGTTTGCCATACGAAATGGTATATCGTCAACCATTCCCAGGCCCAGGTTTGGGCGTTCGTTGCTTGGGTGCTATCACTCGCGAACGTTTGGAAGCTGTACGCGAATCGGATG
>JAFYML010000117.1 GCA_017556595.1 Bacteroides sp. | reverse complement strand
GGCAAAGAGATAAAACAAAAGATACGCCAAGAGCTACACTTAGTGGCTTCGGTGGGTGTGTCGTACAATAAATTCCTGGCCAAGATAGCGTCGGACCATCGCAAGCCCGATGGCCTTTGCACCATTCATCCCGACCAAGCTTTGAACTTCATAGCCCAATTGCCCATTGAGCGCTTTTGGGGTGTGGGCCCCGTTACCGCCAAGCGGATGCACGAACTGGGCATATACCGAGGTGAGCATCTGCGCGAATACTCGTTGGATGGGTTGACAAGAGCTTTTGGCAAGATGGGAAAGGTGTATTACGACTTTGCGCGAGGCATTGACGAACGTCCGGTAGAGGCTGTGCGCATACGCAAATCCATCGGCTGCGAACAGACATTGGAACGCGACATCAATCGCCCATCCAGTGTCATCATCGAGCTGTATCATGTAGCAACCGAGTTGGTCAGACGCTTGCAAGGCAAGGATTTCCATGGCAACACACTGACGCTGAAGATAAAGTTTGGCGACTTTACACAAATCACTCGTAGCCAAACCGTGTCGTACGAATTGGACAAGCTCGACGCTATCCTACCCCTGGCAAAGAAGCTGCTGAAAGAGGTGAGCTACGACAATCACCCCATCCGCTTGATAGGCCTGTCGGTTTCCAATCCGCGCGAAGAGCAAGAAAAGAAACAGGGCATTTGGGAACAATTAAGTTTCGAATTTAGCGAATGGAAATAAATTCATAACTTTGCACCAAGAAACAGAAAACAACCATGCCCATCATTCATATTACATCGCTAAGCCACCCCGGTGTGGAGATATTCAGCACACTGACCGAAGCGCAACTACGCAATCGCATTGAGCCGGAGAAAGGAATCTTTATTGCCGAAAGCCCGAAGGTGATAGAAGTGGCGCTAAAAGCCGGATACGAGCCTACGGCCCTATTGTGCGAAGAGAAACACTTGACGGGAGATGCCAAACAGATAGTAGCACAAATGGAGCACTTGCCCATCTATACCGGCGAACGCGATTTGCTGGCCAAGCTAACGGGATATACCCTGACGCGCGGTGTACTTTGCGCCTTCCGACGCCCCCAAGCAAAGCCCGTAGAGACGATTTGTGAAGGAGCAAGACGCATTGTTGTAATCGATGGCGTGGTAGATACAACCAACATCGGTGCCATATTCAGAGCAGCCGCAGCCTTGGGCATCGATGGGGTGCTACTGACACCAACTTCGTGCGACCCACTGAACCGACGAGCAGTAAGAGTTTCGATGGGTTCGGTATTCCTACTGCCCTGGACATGGTTGGACGAACCGATTGAATCGCTCAACGAATTAGGATTCAAAACTGTAGCAATGGCACTGACCGACAAGTCTGTACCAATAAATAATCCCCAACTGAAAGCCGAACCCAAGTTGGCCATCATTATGGGGACAGAAGGTGACGGATTGGCCCTTGAAACCATTGCAAAGGCCAACTATGTAGCACGCATACCGATGCATCACGAAGTAGATTCGCTAAACGTAGCCGCCGCATCGGCCATTGCTTTTTGGGAGTTACGCTAACATCTCCTCGAACTTATAGCCCAAGCGTTTAAGCTGAAGAGCAGCGCCCATGCGGAACATTACCTTGCATGCACGAGCAAACACATGGAAGGCCATCGGGCTTTGCGGTTCAATCTGTTCGTGATAAATCAAGTTCACCGCCAAGCGGGCACAACTACGAATAGCTACTTCAAGTTGATGTGCCTCTTCGCTATCGAGCGACAAACCTACGTGATACTGAATAATTTGCTCGTCCATATCGTCAAAGCCCTGTGGCCCATAATATGACGAATAGGGTGCAACCTTGCATGCTTCCCAATTACCATCCCATCCGCAAGCAATAGCCAAACCAAGATAACCAGCCCATGCTACCGACACCGTAGGATAATCCTTTATCTGCGCCACAGCATCCACCATATATTCGGGTGCCAACACATCCCATTGCCCATTTATATCATCCGAAGCCAATAGCACGCCATCGAGCATTCGGTGCGAAGTACACAAACGCAACATCTCTTGTTGCAAATTGTTTTCAAATCTATTTAAATAGGTAATATCCATGGTTCAATATAATAAAGTAATACTAAAAAAAGGCTTGCAACGAGCGTTGCAGGCCTTTTTAATATAAGGTTAATGGAGGAATTATTCATCCAACAAAATTTCAAGAACTGTAGCAGCCGACTTAGCAACCGGAGTACCAGGGCCAAAGATTGCAGCTACACCTGCTTGATACAAGTAATCGTAGTCTTGTGCAGGAATTACACCACCAGCTGTGATGAGGATATCCTCACGACCAAGCTTCTTCAACTCGTCAATGATTTGAGGAATCAATGTCTTGTGACCAGCTGCCAATGAAGAAACACCAACTACGTGAACGTCGTTTTCAACTGCTTCGCGAGCTGCTTCGGCTGGAGTTTGGAACAATGGTCCCATATCTACGTCGAAACCACAGTCGGCATAACCTGTTGCAACTACCTTAGCACCGCGGTCGTGACCATCTTGACCCATCTTGGCGATCATGATACGTGGTTGACGACCTTCTTTCTTTGCAAACTTCTCGGCCAATTCGCAAGCACGAGCGAAGTCGCTATCGTTTTTACTTTCTGATGAATACACGCCTGAAATAGTTCTGATTACTGCTTTATAACGTCCAACAACCTTTTCGCAAGCGAATGAAATTTCACCGAGGGTAGCACGAACTCGTGCAGCTTCAACGGCCAACTCCAACAAGTTGCCTTCTTGAGTTTCTACACACTTAGTGATAGCTGCAAGTGCTTTTTCTACAGCTGCTTCGTCGCGACCTTCCTTCAATACGCGGAGGTTTTCGATTTGCTCTTGACGAACGGCAGTATTGTCAATTTCAAGAATATCGATAGGAGCTTCTTTTTCCAAACGATACTTGTTCACACCAACAATGGTTTGTTGACCACAGTCGATACGAGCTTGTGTGCGAGCTGCTGCTTCTTCGATACGCATCTTAGGAATACCTGTTTCGATTGCCTTAGCCATACCGCCAAGCTTTTCTACTTCTTGCAACAAATCCCATGCCTTGTGAGCGATTTCGTTGGTCAATGATTCTACATAGTATGAACCACCCCATGGGTCAACATTCTTGCAGATGTAGGTTTCTTCTTGGATATAGATTTGTGTATTACGAGCAATACGTGCAGAGAAGTCTGTTGGCAATGCGATAGCTTCGTCCAATGCATTGGTGTGCAATGATTGGGTGTGACCCAAAGCAGCTGCCATTGCTTCGATACATGTACGACCTACGTTGTTGAATGGGTCTTGCTCGGTCAACGACCAACCTGATGTTTGCGAGTGTGTACGAAGTGCCAATGACTTAGGATTCTTAGGATTGAATTGTTTTACAATCTTAGCCCACAACATACGTGCAGCACGCATCTTGGCAATTTCCATGAAGTGGTTTGTACCAATAGCCCAGAAGAATGACAAGCGAGGAGCAAATGCATCGATGTCGATACCTGCTGCTACACCGGCACGGAGGTATTCAAGACCGTCGGCAAGTGTGTAAGCCAACTCGATATCGGCTGTTGCACCAGCTTCTTGCATGTGGTAACCTGAGATAGAAATTGAGTTGAACTTAGGCATCTTTTGTGATGTATATTCAAAGATGTCTGAGATAATCTTCATTGAGAATGCAGGTGGGTAGATATAGGTATTACGCACCATGAATTCTTTCAAGATATCGTTTTGGATAGTACCAGCCATCTCTTCCAACTTAGCACCTTGTTCCAAACCGGCATTGATATAGAAGGCCATAACAGGCAATACTGCACCGTTCATTGTCATTGATACTGACATCTTGCTCAAAGGAATACCATCGAACAATACCTTCATGTTTTCGAGTGAACAGATTGATACACCGGCTTTACCTACGTCACCAACTACACGTTCGTGATCGGGGTCGTAACCGCGGTGAGTAGCCAAGTCGAATGCAACTGACAAACCTTTTTGTCCTGATGCCAAGTTACGACGATAGAATGCATTTGACTCTTCAGCGGTAGAGAAACCTGCGTATTGGCGGATAGTCCAAGGACGCAATGGGTACATCGCGCTATAAGGGCCACGGAGGAATGGAGGAATACCAGAAGCATAGTTGAGGTGCTCCATG
>JAFYML010000116.1 GCA_017556595.1 Bacteroides sp. | reverse complement strand
GCAAACCAATCGGACTTGAGCCAAGCTACCAAAGACTATATTAAGGTAGAAGCAGCTGCTCGTATGATGTCCTCTTTGATAATGGCACCCGAAAACTATATCAACATATACCAACGTAAAGAGCTGATGAATAATAAGAGTGAAGAAGAAATCCTCGCTGGTTGGAAAAAGATGAGCCAAACCATCCCTGCCGATTTCTATCAACTACCTAAAGAATTAGAAGATTTGCTGAACAGCACCATTGCGATAACCACCAATCCATATCCATCGCTCTTAAGAATAAATGGAAATACTTCAACCATGAAGGAGGGATTATTGAAGAGTATGAATAAAACATTGGCAATCGTTAATGATTTGCACGGCTTCACTCCGCTAACCGACAAGCAGAAAGAAGAGATGAAATCGCTACCCGAAGCTTGTCAGCAATACCTGAACGATGTCAATGAGAAACTACTCGCTACCATCGAAGCCAACAAAAAGAAAGAGGGCTATAACGTAAACGAAGTGGGCGATGTAGCCAACGAAAAGCTATTTGAAAGCATCATCAGCAAATTCCGTGGAAAGGTCCTATTGGTTGACTTCTGGGCAACATGGTGCGGCCCTTGTAGAGCAGCCAATAAGGAAATGAAGCCCATGAAAGAAATGCTGAAAGATAAAGATATAGTGTATGTTTACATCACCGGTGAGACCTCTGATAAAACGACATGGGAACAGATGATACCTGATTTACATGGCGAACACTTCTACCTCACCCAAGAACAATGGGAATATTTAGGCAATTCGCTCGATATCAGTGGCGTGCCAACCTATTATATAATAGACCGCGAAGGAAACACCGCATTCAGATCGGTTGGCTATCCGGGTACAAGCAAGATGAAAGAAGAGTTAGAAAAAGCATTATAAAGATAGTAAAAGGTCGCAAAATAGAACATTTAGTGATAAAATGCACAAATTATTACTTTCAAGAAAAAAGATTTTCGGGGTAGCGATACTTCTGTTCTTAACATCTTGTCAAACGATGAAAGAATTATTTATGGAATCGATTGTCGACCCAAAGACCGACACACAAGTCTTTGTTAGAAAGAACGACTCTGAACCATATTTTATAAATGCAGGAGAAGTTATTGAAACTCGAAAGGATTTGAAGAAAAAGAAGTTGCAAGATGCTTTAGATTCATTAGCACGTAAAGAGAATATAGATATAAACAATGACAAATATTAAACGCAAATGACAAAGAGAACAATTATTCTATTAGCACTTTTATGTACTACTCTTGGAGCAATAGCTCAAGATAAAGTCCGTAATATTTCAGTAGAAGCACTCGGTGCGCAAAATACCATAGGCATAAACTATGATACCCGACTCCACGGGAATTCGGGATGGGGTTATCGTATAGGTATTGGATTCGGTTATGGCAACTCTGATTCCTTCTTTGAAGAAACAACCATAAAGGGTGTAGGCATACCATTGGAAATGAACTATCTTTTGGGAAAGAAAAATAGTAAATTGGAACTTGGAGTAGGTACAAGCATTGGTGTGTATCGCATAAAAGAGGAATTGGCATATTATTACGAACCATCGCCAGAGCATCCGGAAGGAAAGTTTGAAACGCATTTTAACAAGGATACTCGTTTTGGGTATTTCTTTTTCGGGAACATAGGTTATCGTTATCAACGACCTAAAGGATTCGTATTTCGCACCGGATTTACGCCATCATTCAGTTATGGTAAGTGTGGATTGGCCAGAACATTCTTCTACCCATATATAAGTTTTGGTTGGTCATTTTAAATCAATGGCGAATTCAACTTGCAAATGCAAATTAATTCATCATATAAAGTTTTGAACTCAAGGTAAAAGGCCGCTAATACGCGGCCTTTTATTATAAGATAGGCGGCACCTCGGAATGAAAAATAAATAAATTTATTTTGTCCTCCTCTCGGCTTGCACTATCTTTGCACCCGAAATCAAAAAAGCAACAATCAGAACGTGAACAGTTTCGAAGAATTGGGCGTATCGCCCGCCATTTGCCAAGCCATCAGCGAGATGGGCTATGAGCAACCCATGCCGGTACAAGAAGCCGTCATCCCATACCTGTTAGGAGAAAATAACGATGTAGTAGCCTTGGCACAAACCGGCACCGGCAAGACAGCCGCCTTTGGCTTGCCCCTACTACAAAAGGTGGACGTGAAGCAACGCCACCCACAATCACTCATCCTCTGCCCCACCCGCGAACTCTGCTTGCAAATTGCCGGTGACCTGAACGATTACTCCAAGTATATCGACGACCTTCGCGTACTTCCCGTTTATGGTGGAAGCAGCATTGAAAGCCAAATACGCGCTTTGAAACGAGGTGTTCACATCATTGTAGCTACCCCCGGACGATTGATTGACCTAATGGAGCGCAAAACCGTTTCGTTAGCCACCATCGAAAACGTGGTGATGGACGAAGCTGACGAGATGCTGAATATGGGATTCACCGATAGCATCAACGCCATTTTGGAGCAAGTGCCCGAGCAACGCAACACGCTGATGTTCAGTGCTACGATGAGCCCCGAAATAGCCGCCATTGCGAAGAACTACCTACGCAATGCCAAAGAGGTAACCATCGGCCGTAAGAACGAAAGTACCGCCAACGTAAAGCATCGCGCCTATTGCGTACAAGCAAAAGATAAATACGAAGCATTGAAGCGAGTGGTGGATTACTATCCCGACATCTATGCCATCATCTTCTGCCGCACACGCAAAGAGACACAGGAAATTGCCGACAAGCTGATGCAAGAGGGCTATAATGCCGACACCCTGCACGGAGAACTGAGTCAAGCACAACGCGATGCGGTGATGCAGAAGTTCCGCATCCGCAACTTGCAACTGCTCGTTGCTACCGACGTAGCAGCACGTGGTCTTGATGTGGACGACTTGACACATGTCATTAACTACGGCCTACCCGACGATACAGAAAGCTATACCCACCGAAGCGGACGTACCGGCCGTGCCGGAAAGACGGGTACCTCTATCTCCATCATCAACCTACGCGAGAAGGGAAAGATGCGCCAAATAGAAAAAATCATTGGCAAACAATTCGAAATGGGCACCATCCCCACCAGCCAACA
This sequence comes from Bacteroides sp., assembly GCA_017556595.1. Classification (GTDB taxonomy): domain Bacteria; phylum Bacteroidota; class Bacteroidia; order Bacteroidales; family Bacteroidaceae; genus Bacteroides. The sequence goes on along the minus strand of JAFYML010000116.1, from coordinate 10,874 downwards.
AATCTGCCAAAAGCAACTCTTCAAAGTGATTGATGAATTGGAAAAGGTAAAGGTAAACGAAGAGGAAATCAGCGAATTCATGCACGATGTGTATCGCAAATTGGAATGGCTATCGAAAGAGGACCTTATCAAACGAATTGTATCGTTGGAATTCAACCGTTTCCTTGATTATTACCGCGACCGCGAAGAGATTAAAACCGATACCGGAAAGAAAGAAAGCAACGATGAAAAGGGCAAAAAAGGCCGTAGCCGCAAGGCTGAAAAGGGATTTGCACGCTTGTTCATCAACCTTGGAAAGAAAGATAATTTCCGTCCATACGATGTACTCGACTTGCTGAATCAGCACACACGCAAACGTGTAGAAACCGGCCGCATAGACTTAATGCAAAACTTCTCTTTCTTCGAAGTACGCGAAGAGGATGCCAAACTCGTGGTAAAAGCACTGAAAAATGCCAATTTCCGCGGTCGCAAGGTTGTTGTAGAACTTTCGGAAGAGAAAGGAGAAGAGAAACCTAAGAAAAAGGCAGAACAAGATTTTGCTAAACCTCAAAAGAGAAAAGAATATAAAGAAGCTACAAGGGAGGTAAAAGAGCCCAAAGCAGCAAGAACAAAGAAGCCCACACGCGAAGAACGTGGCTACACCAAGCCACGCGGCCGAAAGGATGATTGGAAACAGTTCTTTGCGCCCGAAAATAGCAAATGGCTGAAAGGTCCCGAACCCGACTTCAACGAAGATGGATGGGCAAAACCACTGAAGAATGGAAAAAAGAGATAGTTACAAACAAACGAAAAGGGGTGCGATTGCACCCCTTTTTATTTATTCAGTAACTTCTATCGGTTCTTCCAAAGGTATGTTTTCTTCAACCGGATATAACAACTTATAAGCATATCCGTACATCATATAGGTAATGACCATTGTCAACAGATAACCTACACAACAACAGATAAGACCCAAAATATTAATCAATATCACAAGAAGATACAAACCAATCATTTGCCAGAAATATCCTTTAGTCATTTGCCAAGAGCGTGTAAAGGCTTCGCTAAACGTTAATTCGGGATGATTAATGGCAATCATCGGAGCAAACATAAGGCGAACAGCCAAAAAGATACCTGGCAAAATGCAAAGGAACGAACCGATTGTTACAATCACCAAATATACAATCCAAGTGCCAAGATAGAACAAGAAAGTGTGGCGAGCATTTTTAAACTCGGCACTCATATCCACTCTTTCGTCATAAACAGCCGCGTGCAACATTCGGCCACCCACTACCGCCAAATAATTATTAACCAAAAAGACAAAAATACCGGCTAAAGATAGCTTGCCAACCCAATTCCAAATTTCGCCATTTGCCACCATCATATTCATCCACTCATCTTCCGTAATAGTGGTATCGAGATTGCTCAATGCAAGTTCGAGATAAGGACCATAATAAGCATATTGAAATATACCCCCAATGATATAGCCTAAAATCGTTAGTAACAAAAATACGGGGAAATGCTTTTTCGTCAATTCCCATGCCTTGTCAAGCACAAGACCTACACTAAATTGCGGTTGTTGATTTTCCATAATGATAAATATTTAATGGTTATTTTATGCAAAGTTAAAGATTTCTCCATATCCCCCATAGCAAAGCAACAAATAAATAGAGAAAAAAGATTCGGTCGCTACACAATTTGGACAAAAAAGGATTGTTTTTAATAAGCGATGGCTTTACGTACCTAAGCAACCAAATAGCAAAAAGCGGCAGGCTACACAACAAGAAAGGATTGTAAGCGAAAGCTGCGGGAAAGTCGGCATGTAGTAAGGCACGAACCATACGCTGCCCACCACACAAGGGACAATCCCACCCCGTAAACTTATGAAATAGGCAAGGAAGCATCCATTGCTCGCCAATAGGCAATGCCAATAGGCATAACAAAAGGATACCCAGCAACAAATAAACTATCCGTATCTTCATCGAGTACAAACTTTTAAGCAAAAATAGCAGAAAAGTAAGAGCTGATTATCTAATTAAGGATATTTAACGACATATCCCTCCAAAAATAAAAAAGGCGGTGTGCAAATGAACCGCACACCGCCAAGCAAAATCAGAATTTATTTACTATTTCTCGCAACTTTTGGTATTGAAAGCAGTCAGCATCCACACCAGTTTCTCTTGCTCTTTCAAGTAACCGGTCAACATATCTGCTGTAACTACATCATTAGCTTCGTTGGCCACATCAATCAATTTACGTTCTTCGGCAATAAAGTGCTTGTAAGTATCGAGGATATTCTCAATAGCTTCATGACCACAACTCACACCCGAAACCTCTTTTATACGCGCTTGTTTCAAGTATTCACTATATTTGCTTTCCGGAGTACCACCCAACATAAGAATGCGTTCTGCCAGTTCATCCACTTTAGCAGCTACATCGTCATAAAGTTCTTCAAACTTGCTATGTAGGATAAAGAATCCGCGTCCTTTAATTTCCCAATGGAAACCACGAAGGTTGGTGTAGAATACTTGGAAATCGGCCAACAAAGGATTCAATGCTGCTACTACGTTAGCTACGCTGTTCTCGTTCAAATTCAAAAAATTTAATGTCTTCATGATTCAATCTATTTAAAGGGTTAATATTTTTTCTTTTTCTGCAGCAAAGATATGGGGCAAATGAATGGTTTCCAACAGATAATTTCTATCTTTGCATAGACAAAATCTATAAACCTATTCGTATGACTCTGCAACAATTGGAATACATCTTGGCTTTGGCACAACAACGCCATTTTGGCAAAGCGGCTGAGCAATGCAACGTGACACAACCCACGTTGAGCGCAATGATTCAAAAACTGGAAGAAGAATTGGGTACGAAGATATTCGAACGCAATCGTCAACCCATTGGTATTACGCCCATTGGTCAACAAGTCATTGAACAAGCCCGCGAAGTGCTGAATCAAGCCGACCGCATAAAAAGCCTCATCGAAGAGGCACGTCAGGAAGTAAGCGGTATATTCCGATTGGGTATTCTCCCCACCATTGCTCCCTATTTGCTACCAAGATTCTTTCCCGCCCTGGAAAAGAAATTCCCCAAATTGGATATTCGTGTCAGCGAAATGAAGACCTTCGAAATTAAGCAGGCCCTACTTACCGGCGAAATAGATGGCGGTATCTTGGCCAACATGCCCGATTTTGAAGAATACACCGTGAACCACCTCTTCTACGAACAATATTATGCCTACGTTGCCGAAGAAGATCCGCTTTACGAAAACGAAAAAATACGCACTACCGACTTAGCAACAAGCAATCAGCTATGGTTGCTTGACGAAGGCCATTGCTTCCGCGACCAATTAGTGCGCTTCTGCCAACTGAAGCCGGCACAGAATAGTCAATTAACCTACCGATTGGGAAGCATGGAAACATTTATGCGCATGGTGGAAAGTGGCCGTGGCGTTACGTTTATTCCCGAATTGGCCGTAATGCAAATGAGCGAAACACAAAAAAGATTGGTACGCCCCTTTGCCGTACCCATCCCTACCCGACAACTCATTATGATGACCAACAAAAACTACATTCGCCACACCTTATTAAATACAATTATAAAAGAGATACAAAATTCCGTTCCACGCGAAATGATTAAACTCAGGGTATCACAAGCAGCATTATAGATAAACTCTATCGGGCCATAAAACCTTTCAATCGAAATTATTGTTTTAATCGGAATTTCTGCTATATTTTTGCAATGTCAAAACAAGGGAAACACTCCCGAAATGAATTAAGAAAATATAGAAATAAATTAAGTAATAACCCTTTAAAACAAAATGATTATGACACCGATTATCAATGCACAAATGCCCGAGTTCAAAGTTCAAGCGTATCACAACGGAGCTTTCAAGACAGTTTCAAGCGAAGACGTAAAAGGCAAGTGGGCCATCTTCTTCTTCTATCCAGCAGACTTTACTTTCGTATGTCCTACCGAATTGGTTGACCTCGCAGAGAAATACGAAAAGTTGCAAAGTTTAGGTGTAGAGGTATATTCAGTAAGTACCGACTCTCACTTTGTACACAAAGCATGGCACGATGCATCAGAAAGCATCCGCAAAATCAACTATCCTATGTTGGCCGACCCAACAGGCGTCATCAGCCGCGGCTTTGGCGTGATGATCGAAGAAGATGGTATGGCCTATCGTGGTACATTCCTCGTAAATCCTGAAGGTAAAGTAAAGATTGCCGAAATCCAAGACAACAGCATCGGTCGCAATGCCGACGAATTGGTTCGCAAGGTAGAAGCTGCTTTGTTCGTAGCCAGCCATCCAGGCGAAGTTTGCCCAGCTAAATGGAAACAAGGTGCCGAAACATTGAAACCAAGCATTGACCTTGTAGGCAAAATCTGATTTAATTAAAAATAGAGAATTGGGAGCCCAATTCTCTATTTAATCCACATCCCACAACAAACGTTCAATCCTAAACACTATTCATTATGTTAGATCAATCCATCCTCCAACAAGTACGAGAAATATTCAAGAATCTCGAAGCTCACTATACTTTCCGAGTTATTGCCGATAGTAACCGCAATGAAACAGAAGAAATGCGCCAATTTCTTAACGATTTTGCTTCTTGCTCCGACCATCTGACATGTGAATTTAACCAAACTTTTCAGGATAACAGTCTTGAATTCACACTGTTGAAAAATGGCAAGGAAACAGGTATCACCTTCCGTGGCATTCCCAATGGACATGAATTTACTTCGCTTTTATTGGCCGTGCTCAATGCCGATGGTAAAGGAAAGAACTTGCCCGATGAGACTATTTGCCAACGCATCAAATCGTTGAAAGGTACTATCCGCTTGCAAACCTATGTTTCTTTAACTTGTACCAACTGCCCCGACATTGTACAAGCACTAAACATCATGGCTTTACAAAATCCAAACCTTACTCATGAAATGGTGGATGGCGCTCTTTTCCAAGATGAAGTGAACCGATTGAACATACAAGCCGTACCGGCGGTATATGCCGATGGCGAGATGCTACACATGGGACGTGGCTCTTTAGGCGAACTCTTACAGAAATTGGAAGAACGATTTGGTAGTGAACCAAACGAAGAAAATCGCCCTATTCATCGCGAATTTGATGTATTAGTCATTGGAGGAGGACCAGCTGGAGCATCGGCAGCTATCTATTCTGCCCGCAAAGGATTGCACGTTGGTGTAGTGGCCGGCCGCATTGGCGGACAAGTGAAAGAGACCGTAGGAATTGAAAATTTAATCTCTGTGCCACAAACCACCGGTGCCCAATTGGCCAATGACCTGCGAAGCCACATGAATCATTACCCCATAGATTTATTCGAGGAACGCAGCATTGAAAGTGCCTTATTGCAAGAGCCACACAAACTAATCATGACTCGTGGTGGCGAAACCTTCTCGGCACCAGCCGTTATCATAGCTACCGGAGCCAGTTGGCGCCGATTAAATGTGCCGGGAGAGAACGAATACATCGGTCGTGGTGTAGCCTTCTGTCCACATTGCGATGGTCCTTTCTATAAAGGAAAGCACGTAGCCGTTATCGGTGGAGGTAATTCAGGCATCGAAGCCGCCATAGATTTGGCCGGTATCTGTAGCAAAGTAACTGTTTATGAATTCTTGGACAACTTAAAAGCTGACCAAGTATTGCAGAAAAAACTTTTCGGTCTTCCAAATGTAGAGGTATTCACCGCAATGCAAACAACAGAAGTTGTAGGCAATGGTGAAAAGGTTACAGGTATTAGAGTGAAAAACAGGAACACTGGCGAAGAAATGGTACACCCATTGGATGGCATCTTTGTACAGATTGGATTGGCAGCCAACAGCGCACCTTTCCGTGAGGCATTGGATACTACCCCTATCGGAGAAATCAAAATTGATGCTGCTTGCCGCACTAACCTACCGGGTGTTTATGCTGCAGGCGATGTATCGAGTGTACCCTACAAACAGATTATCATCGCCATGGGCGAAGGTGCAAAAGCAGCGCTATCGGCCTTCGATGATAGAACAAGAGGGGTGATTTAGCGACACATTTCTTCAACAATATGCTTGGCATTACCATAATGCTCAATGATAAATAGCATATAACGTACATCCACACCTATACATCGTTGTAGGTGTGGTTCGTATTGTAGGTCGCTACTCATGGCCTCCCAATTACCATCGAAAGCCAATCCCAACAATTCGCCTTTGCCATTGAACATGGCACTACCGCTATTACCGCCTGTAATATCGTTATCGGTAATGAAACAAACGCGCATTTCCCCGTTTTCATCGGCATATTGGCCATAGTTTCCTTGCAATAAAGACAATAATTCGGGTTGCACATAGAAATCCTTATCGCCCTTGTGCGCTCGCTCTTTCTCCAAGATTCCTTGCGTTGTGGTATAGTAATCATAAGCCACTCCGTCGGCCGGATTATATCCACGCACCGCACCAAAGCTAAGACGCATCGTTGAATTGGCATCGGGATAGAAGTTGCGTTGAGCATACATTCTGCGCATAGTGGCGGATAACAATCGTTCGGATTGTTGTATCTTCTCCGAAGGTTGTTGCAAATAAGCATTCAATTCCATATATGTGACCAATAGGTCGAAACATACATTTACGGCGGCATCATCGGCAATGTGGAAAGTAGTGTCGCGTTGCAAATAGCGATGCAGAGCCCTTGGTGTCGTAAGCAAGGAGTGGTCATAAATAGAGTCGGCAAAAGCCTGCATATTGCCGCCATGCTCTACTTCGATTGTATAGTAGAAAGCCGGTAGGTATTCAGGAGAAACGTGCTCACGATAGCCTTCCAACATAGCCACGAAAACCTCTTTGTCTATCGCGGCATCAAAATCTTCGTAAATCTCTTCCAAGCTTTCAACCGCATTTTCCAATAGCTCTGAATTTCCCTCGATATCCAAATTCAAAGTGTTCAACGCCAATGGGAACAACTCTGCCGCATTGAAGAACGATTCCACAAAATAGGCTTGCGCTCGATAGGCATCACGGCGTGCTTCGTAGTTCAACTCCAAATCGGTGAGCAGATGAAGCAACGAAGATTCATCCTCGGTACGATTTTGTCGAATCCATCGAAGAAGTTCTTGTTCGGCCGCTTGTTTTTTCTCTACTATTTTCAGTTTTTTAATGGAACGATTCATGCCAATGCTATTCTTCCAATAATTGGAACTTTGGTCGTATTTGGAAGCATACTTTATGCGAATGCTATCACTTGCTTCCATGGCTTGCTCCCAAATAGCTTGCTTCACGCCCCGTACATCAATCTGCGCTTGATTTTGCGTCAGCATCATCTCTTCAATGCCAAAGGAAGAGAGGTATCGCTCGGTGCTACCGGGATAACCAATGGTCATACAGAAGTCGCCTTCTGCATAGCCGTTCAATGAAATGGGTGCTACATAGCGTGGATGGTAGGGACGATTGTCGGGAGAGTAATCGGCCGGACAATTGTTGGCATCGGCATAGATACGGAACACGCAGAAATCGCCCGTATGGCGAGGCCACATCCAATTGTCGGTGTCCCATCCGAATTTTCCCACCGATGTAGGGGGTGCATACACCAACCGTACATCGTTATAGTCGCGATAGGTAGATAGCCAAAACTCGGTACCTCCATAATAGGTATCGACTATAGCAATCAGCGTTGTATCTTTTTGATAAATCTCTTCCTCGATAAGGTAGAGCATAGAGTCGATAACGGCACTTCTTGTAGCCTCATCCATTGCAGAGGTGACGGGCGACAACACCCTATCGGTCACATCTGTCTGTTCAATCAAGAAGCGTGCATAGAGTTCGGGGCAAGGCAACTCTTCCGCTTTCGTTTGCGCCACAAAACCATCTTGCAGGTAGTCGTGTTGCGGTGACGAGTGTTGCTGAACGCTACTGAAGCCACAATGGTGGTTGGTCAGCAACAAGCCCTCTTCGCTCACCACTACGCCCGAGCAAAATCCTCCAAAACTGACTATCGCATCCTTTAGCGAAGCCTTTTTAGGATGGTAGAGTTGCTTTAGCGACATATCCAAGCCACGCTCTTTCATGTCGCGACGCACGGCTTTATTCAAGTTGCTCAGCATCCATATCCCCTCATCGGCATGTGTAGGCAATAAACAACAAAGGGCTAAAAGAAGAAAAAACAGCCTTTTCATCGCACAAATCTGTTTATAAACGGGATCTGTTTCAAGGGTAAATCGCGTTTTATGATATAGGCTACAAAGAGTAGCAACAACAAGGTGCGATAGGCCACACGAAGCCATAAGTTATCTATCGGCAACAACATAGCAGCGGCATAAAGCAAAGCGGCCACCAACAGATAGAGGAAGATGGCTTTCAAATCGTAGTTGATAGGATACTTCTTCTGCCCCACAAAATAGCTCAGCAACATGGCTACACCATAGCCGGCAAATCCCGCCCAAGCGCATGCCATATAGCTAAAACGAGGGATGAACAACAGGTTGATGGTAATCAGCACGGCACACCCGATTATCGAGAAATAGGCACCCCAACGGGTTTCATCAATCAGCTTATACCAGAAGGAGAGGTTGAAATAGATGCCCATAAATATCTCGGCTGCCATCACAATAGGCACAACCTTCAAACCCGGCCAATAGTCGGGCGCAATGATGTACTTCAGGATATCCATGTAGAACATCACGGCCAAATAGGCAAGCAAGGTAAAAATGATGAAAAACTTCATGGCATCGGCATAAGTCTTACGACTATCCTTCTCCTTGCTTCCGGCAAAGACAAACGGCTCGTAGGCATAGCGGAAGGCTTGCGTCAACATAGCCATCACCATTGCTATCTTAACGGCCGCACCGTAAATGCCCAACTCTACCCCACCTTGTGCTTTATCGGGATAGACAAAGGGGAAGATTATCTTATCGGCCACTTGATTGAGAATACCGGCCAAGCCCAACACTAACAACGGCAGGCTATAAGCAAGCATGCGGCGAAGCAATGCACGGTCGCATACATAGGAGAAACCGCGCAATTCGGGAAGGAAGCAAAGCATGATGACCGACGTGCAAACCAAGTTGAAGAAGAAGGCAGCCCCTGGGTCACTACCCTTCATTGCTACGAAGTAGATAAGGTTCAAGGCAATGTTCAAAGCAATGAACAGCAATTTTAAAGATGCAAACTTTAACGGCCGCTTTTGATAGCGAAGATAAGCAAACGGTATGCTTTGCACAGCATCCATCGCTACTACAATCATCATCATGCCTAAGTACCACGGATGCTCTGCATACCCCATCCATCCGGCTATGGGAGACAAGAAGATAAAGCCTAACAAAAGGAAAAGCAACGAGGCACTTCCCACAAAGGCAAGCGATGTGGAATATACTCGCATCGGATTCTCTTCTTGTTTGTTGGCAAAGCGGAAGAAGGTAGTTTCCATGCCGCAAGTGAGCAACACCAATATCAACGCTACCCAAGCATAAACATTGGTCACTACACCATACCCACCGCTTTCAGCGGCCATAGCCGTAGTGTAGATAGGTACTAACAAGTAGTTCAGAAACCTACCCACGATGCTACTCAATCCATAGATAGCCGTATCTTTTGCTAATGACTTTAGGTTTGCCATGTAAATTATTCACTAAATAAGTTTCCTTGGTTACTATAAAGGTTTCTACCCAAGTGCTTATAGGCAAGTTCAGTGACTTCGCGTCCGCGAGGAGTACGTTTTAGGAAACCCTCCTTGATGAGGAAAGGCTCGTAAACCTCCTCAATGGTGCCGGCATCCTCGCCCAAAGCCGTAGCAATGGTTGTAATGCCCACTGGCCCCCCACGAAACTTATCAATGATGGTGCAAAGCAATTTATTATCGATTTCATCGAGCCCATAGCGATCCACGCCCAACGATTCGAGGGCATATTGAGCAATCTCGGTGTCAATGCTGCCGGTACCCTTTACTTGTGCAAAATCGCGCACGCGGCGCAACAAAGCGTTGGCTATACGCGGTGTGCCGCGACTACGTCCGGCAATCTCGCCGGCTGCTTTCGACGAGCAAGGCACATCGAGAATCGAAGCCGAGCGACGGATAATGCTGCTCAACACCTCATCATCGTAGTACTCTAAATGGAGATTGATGCCAAAACGCGCACGAAGCGGTGCCGTAAGCAAACCGCTACGAGTAGTAGCGCCCACCAAGGTGAAAGGATTCAAATCAATCTGAATACTTCGTGCCGAGGGGCCTTTGTCTATCATGATATCAATGCGATAATCCTCCATGGCCGAGTAGAGATACTCCTCCACAATGGGGCTAAGGCGATGAATTTCATCGATGAAAAGCACATCGTTCGGCTCAAGACTGGTTAAGATACCGGCCAAGTCGCCCGGCTTGTCCAGCACAGGGCCGCTGGTAATCTTAAACCCTACCCCCAATTCATTGGCAATGATTTGGCTCAATGTAGTTTTTCCCAATCCCGGAGGGCCATGCAGCAACACGTGGTCAAGAGCCTCGCCACGCAAGCGAGCCGCCTTTACAAAGATGCGCAGATTATCCACCACCTTGTCTTGTCCGCTGAAGTCCTCAAAGCAAAGTGGGCGAAGGGCATTTTCAAAGTCCTTCTCCTTCCCCGAAGAGAGCTGCTGACGACGTATATCAAAATCTTCTTGTTCCATAGCAATACAATGGTTTGCGAAGCAAAGATACGCGAAAAAGTGAAATGAATGAATAGCCATGCCGTTTATTTTCTATATCTTTGTAAGAAAATAGTAAGTCATGGCATTTTACAAGATAATCATCGTTATAACTATTGCCCTCTTAATAAACATGACCTTGAACAAACTATTGAAAACTTAATAACAATTATCCACAAGGCCTGGTCAGGCGTTCGCCGTGATCGTGTTCTGTTGTTATGCAAAAACTCCTT
>JAFYML010000115.1 GCA_017556595.1 Bacteroides sp. | reverse complement strand
TTGTTGCACAACGTCGTCGGTTTGGTTCATGACTTGGTAATATTCGCTCATCTCCCAAATGTCGCGTGCAATGAGTGCCTTCAGTTGTGTCTTGATGCGTGGTAGCGAAATGTTGTATTCCGTTTCGTTAAAGGCTACACCGTTTTTCTCGCCCTCTTTCCGTAACTCGTCCAATAGTTCGTTGCTTATTTCGAACTTGCGATTGAAATCTTCGAACTTACGATAGCTCTTAGTCAATGCTTTGCGATTCTTTTCAATGTAGTTCAGTGTAGTTTTTATCACTACGCCTTTGGCTACAAGGTCGCGGTGATAATCGCTATAAAGCGTAGTGTCTATAGGTACAAAGTAATCGGGCATGATGCCACCACCGCCATAAACGGTTCGTCCCAAACGTTTGGTTTTGAACATCAGTGAGTCGGGTAGGTGTATGCTGTCGGCATGCATCAATTCGCCATGTTCCAATCGTTTTGCCAAATCATTGTCATAGTCCTCGCCTTCGCCCTGTTCGTATGGCTTTTGGATGCATCGTCCCGATGGGGTGTAGTAACGTGCAATAGTGAGGCGTATCATCGAACCGTCGGGTAGGTCGATGGGGCGTTGCACCAATCCTTTACCAAATGTGCGACGACCAACAATGGTTCCTCTATCCCAATCTTGGATAGCACCACTTACAATTTCGCTTGCCGATGCCGAGTATTCATCGACCAACACTACGAGCTTGCCTTCCAAGAATTTACCATTCCCTTTGGCTAAGAATTCGCTTCGCTTCGATGCTTTTCCTTCGGTATAGACAATCAAACTCTTTTGTGGGAGAAATTCGTTTGCCAGGTCGATAGCTGCATTCAAGTATCCTCCGCCATTTCCTTGCAAATCCAATATCAAATCCTTCATGCCTTGACCTTGTAGTTTGCTTAAAGCGGCTTGAAATTCTTCTATAGTGTTGGCACCGAATTTGTTTAGGCGGATATATCCGATGGTAGGAGCTATCATGTACGAGGCATCTAAACTATAGATGGGTATTTTGTCGCGTTTCACTTCGAAAGAGAGCGGCTCGTCAATGTCGCGTCTGACAACGGTTAGCTTTACAACACTTCCCTTTGGCCCTCTTAAACGACTCATAATCTCTTCGGTACTCATCTTTACACCGGCTATTACTGTATCTTCTACGGCCGTAATGCGGTCGCCCGCCATGATGCCGACCTTTTCCGAAGGTCCTCCCGATACGGGTTGCACTACCAATAGCGTGTCTTCCATCATTTGAAATTGAATGCCGATGCCTTCGAACTCACCTTCCAATGGTTCGTTCAGTTTCTTTGCTTCTTCGGCATTGGTGTAGGTAGAGTGAGGATCCAGCTCCTCCAGCATGCTTGTAATGGCTTTCTCTACCAACTCCTCTTCGTTCACTTCATCTACGTAGAGTCGGCTGATAGCAAATTCGGCCAATTGTAATTTTCTGGCGGCCTGATTGCTTTGTGCAAAAAGCGTGTTACTTACAAGGATGCAGATTAATGTAAGTAATAGGCGATATGTGTACTTCCTCATAAAATAGCTGTTTGTTTTGTGATGCTAAACATTCATTCCTTTAGGCAGGAATTGCGTGATGTCTTTACCATATTTCATTAGTTCGCGTACGATGCTCGAACTGATACTTGTTAACTCGGGTTCGGTAAAGAGAAAAATGGTTTCTATACCAGTCAGTTTGCGATTGATGTCAGCAATTGTTTCTTCGTATTCAAAATCCTTTACGGTGCGAATACCTCGGATAATGATGTTTGCTCCCACTTCGTGTGCAAAGTCAGCGGTCAGGTTACTATACGACATTACCTTTACGCGCGGTTCGTCTTTGTAATAGTCGCGAATCATCTGTTCGCGTTTCTCGATGGGGAAGAGCGAATGTTTCTGTTCGTTGATGCCAATGGCTATGATAACTTCGTCGATGAAGGTCAAAGCGCGTCGAACGATTGATTCGTGTCCGATAGTAAAGGGATCGAACGTTCCTGGGAAGATGGCTTTATTCATTGGGTATATCTTCTTCTACTACAAGGTTTTGAATAATAAAGTTTTGTCTTTCCATGGTGTTTTTGCCCATGTAGAACTCTAGCAATTCTTTTACCAAATCGGTTTTGCGCAAAGATACTTGCTCCAAACGTATATCCTTGCCGATGAAGTGGCGGAACTCATCGGGTGATATTTCACCTAAACCTTTGAATCGGGTGATTTCCGGATTGGGTGTAAGTGCTTCGATAGCTGCTACGCGCTCCTCTTCGGTGTAGCAGTAGCGTGTTTCTTTCTTGTTGCGTACGCGGAAGAGGGGAGTTTGCAAAATATAGACGTGTCCTTTCTTGATGAGGTCGGGGAAGAATTGCAAGAAGAAGGTAAGCATCAGCAAGCGGATGTGCATACCATCCACATCGGCATCGGTTGCTACAATCACTTTGTTGTAGCGCAAGCCTTCTATGCCATCTTCAATATTCAACGCAGCTTGAAGCAGGTTGAACTCTTCGTTTTCGTAAACGATTTTCTTGGTCAAACCGTAGCTGTTCAGTGGCTTTCCACGGAGTGAGAATACGGCTTGTGTATTCACATCGCGGCTCTTGGTGATAGAACCACTAGCCGAGTCACCCTCGGTGATGAAGATGCACGATTCGGCTTCTTGCTCTTTACCTTTACCATCGTTCAAGTGATAGCGACAATCGCGTAGCTTGCGGTTGTGTAGG
>JAFYML010000114.1 GCA_017556595.1 Bacteroides sp. | reverse complement strand
TCCTATGACCCACTAATGCACCCCATACACTCCACCTACGGATGTACCGGCGATGGGCGTACAGCTATCATCGAAATGGCGGCATGTAGCGGCCTACATTTACTCACCAACGCTGAGCGCAATCCTCTTCACACCACCACCTACGGCACAGGCATACATATCGCACATGCCCTTTCGCAAGGCTATCGCCGTTTCATCATCGGTTTGGGAGGTAGTGCCACATGCGATGCAGGGTTAGGGTTACTTGCGGCTATTGGCTATCAATTTTTCGATGCACAAGATAAACTCATCCCCTACCCATGCGGAGAAGATTTAATAAAAGTAGCCTACTTTAACACCACTCATTGCAACCCGCTATTAAACGAATGTGAATTTATCGTGGCGTGCGATGTAAACAACCCGTTGCATGGCAAACAAGGTGCTGCACACGTCTTTGCACCACAAAAAGGAGCCAATGCCGAGGAGGTAACACTCTTGGATAAAGGGTTGCAACAGATAGGTCGTTTGTTCGATGCACATGCCAATAAAGCAATCTCTACAATGCCTGGTAGTGGTGCCGCCGGAGGTATGGGTGCAGCCTTGCTTACTTACCTCAACACCACACTCACCGCAGGAAGCGAATTAGTATTAGACACCATTCACTTCGAAGAAGCCATCGCCGACGCACACCTTATCATCACCGGCGAAGGACACTCCGACGCACAAACACTGATGGGCAAACTACCCTTTGGCGTGCTGAATGTAGCGAAGAAACACCGCGTGCCGGTAGTACTCATGTCGGGTAGCATCACTCACAATCATCAATTGCTCGAAGCAGGTTTCCAAGAACTCATCGCCATCACCCCACCCCATCAACCGCTTGCCGATGCCATACAACCCGACAATGCACGCACAAATCTGCTTAATGCAGTAGAAAAGATTATTCTTACATAAAAAAAGCGAGGGTGCCTCATTGAAGCACCCTCGCAATTTATATTTTAAATAGGTGATTATCCTAAGAACGAGATGAGCACACCAGCAGCTACGGCCGAGCCGATAACGCCCGAGATGTTGCTCGACATACAATAGTTGAGCACGTGGTTCTTGGGGTCGTACTTGGTAGCAATATCGTTACATACGCGGCTCGCCATAGGTACAGCGCTCAAACCGGTAGCACCGATAAGCGGATTGATTTTCTTCTTTGAGAAGAGGTTGAACAACTTCACCAACATGATACCACTTGCAATAGAGAGGCCGAAAGCGAAGAATCCACCAATCACGATACCGATGGTCATCCAATTCAAGAAGGCATCTACAGTCATGGTAGCACCCACACAAAGGCCTAAGAAGATGGTAGCTGCATTCATAATGCTGTTGCTTGCCGCATCGAACAAACGGCTAGTGTCGGCTCCTACTTCCTTAATCAAGTTACCAAACATCAACATTCCTACCAAGGGTACTGCCGATGGCACGAAGAGTGCAACTACGGTTGTTACGGCGATAGGGAAGATTATCTTCAACACGCGCAAGTTCTTGATTTCGGTCTTCGAAGGATAGAGTTTTTCTTGTTCCTTCATGTTAATCATCAACTCCTTCTTTGTGCAACAAAGTTTCACTACCAAAGGGATAATAACCGGTACCAACGCCATGTACGAGTAAGCCGCAATAGCGATAGGGCCTAACAAGTGAGGTGCCAACTTAATGGTAGTAAAGATAGCGGTAGGGCCATCGGCACCACCAATGATACCCAACGATGCTGCCTCTTTCAAGGTAAAGAAACCTGAGCCAACAGCAATGAGCAACACGGTAAAGATACCAAACTGAGCAGCCGCACCAAAGATAGAGAGGCGCAAGTTGCGAAGCATAGGGCCAAAGTCGGTCAACGCACCTACACCCATAAAGATGATAGGTGGCAACAAACCGGTCTT
>JAFYML010000113.1 GCA_017556595.1 Bacteroides sp. | reverse complement strand
CGTCACGAAGCAGAGATACTTAACATCCCCTTCCATCAACTGGGTGGGCCTGAGCTTCCCTATCACATCGTAGCCATCAAACGCGGAAACGAAACCATCATTCCACGAGGCGATGATATGATAAAGTTGAACGACATTGTCTATTTCACCACCACACAAAAATACGTACCTTACATCCGCAAGATAACCGGTAAAGAGAAATACCCCGATGTAAAGAAGGTAATGATTATGGGAGGTAGCCGCATATCGGTACGCGCCACCCAATACATGCCCGAAGATATCCAAGTGAAGATTATCGAGAACGATTTGAACAGATGCAACCGACTGACCGAATTGGTGGATGGCGATGTAATGGTAATCAACGGCGATGGACGCGACATGGATTTGCTATTGGAAGAGGGTATCAAGAATACCGAAGCATTTGTTGCTTTGACCGATAGCTCGGAAACAAACATCTTGGCTTGTCTTGCTGCCAAACGCATGGGCGTGAAGAAAACCGTTGCCGAGGTGGAGAACATCGACTATATCGGCATGGCCGAGAGTTTGGACATCGGTACCGTTATCAACAAGAAGATGATTGCCGCTAACCATATCTACCAAATGATGCTCGATGCCGACGTAAGCAACGTGAAGAGCCTTACCTTTGCCAATGCCGACGTTGCCGAGTTTGTAGTGAAAGAGGGTGCAACCATCACCAAACGCTTGGTAAAAGACTTAGGCTTACCGAAAGGAACAAGCATCGGTGGTTTGGTGCGCGATGGCGAAGGTATCGTGGTAACAGGTAACACACAGATACAAGCAGGCGACCACGTCATTGTATTCTGTTTGAACATGATGATTAAGAAAGTAGAGAAATACTTTAATTGAGTATGATACAAAAGAAGATGACCTTCCGAATACTAGGGCTATTGCTTTGGTTACTTACGGGCATGATGCTACTATGCCTCATCTTTCCCATTTACTATGGCGAGGATGACCTAAAAGGCTTTGCTATTACGGCAGGTATCACCTTCGTTGTAGGTAGCATACTTTTATACTTCGGAAAAGGAGCAGAAAGGAAACTTACCAAAAGAAATGGTTACCTCATCGTAGCATTAGCATGGATTATCTTCTCCATTTTCGGTATGTTGCCTTTCACCATCAGCGGATACATCCCCAACATAGCCGATGCCTTCTTCGAAACCATGTCGGGAGTAAGTAGCACCGGTGCAACCATACTCGACGACATCGAAGCCTTGCCCCACGGATTACTCTTTTGGCGTAGTTTGACGCAATGGATTGGCGGTTTGGGTATCATCCTTTTTACCATAGCCGTATTGCCTATCTTCGGCTTCAACGGTGTACAGATGTTTGCCGCCGAAGCTACCGGCCCACTACACGAAAAGGTACATCCACGCATTGGAGTAACCGCTCGCTGGGTGTGGACGCTTTACGCTAGCCTTACAGTTATTCTATTCTTCCTTCTTTTGTTGGGCGACATGAATTGGTTCGATAGCATCTGTCATGCACTTACCGCCACCGGCACAGGAGGTTTCTCTACCAAGCAAGCCAGCATTGCCTACTTTAATTCGCCCTATATAGAATATGTATTGTCTATCTTCATGTTCATCTCGGGCATCAACTTTATCCTGATGCTTACATTTATCAAAGGCAGATACCGCAAAGTAATGGCCGATAGCGAATTGAAGTTTTATGTTTTCTGCATCACCCTATTTACGTTGTTCATTGCCGTTGTGTTGTTCTTCAACACAACAATGGATGCCGAAACCGCCTTCCGCACATCCCTATTCCAAGTGATATCCATCCAAACCTCT
>JAFYML010000112.1 GCA_017556595.1 Bacteroides sp. | reverse complement strand
ATTCGAGACAAGCATCCAAGGTGAGGTCTTGCGGAACAATGTCCTTTGGAATTTTGTAGTTGCTGCCTTTATAAGCAATGTAGGGACCAAAACGACCATTCATGATTTCCAATTCAGGGTCTTCGGCAAATTGCTTGATGTGACGTTGAGCCTCGGCATTTTGTTTTTCCTTAATCAACTCGATAGCCTCTTCTAATGTGATGCTCATAGGATCGGTACCCTTAGGAAGCGAAGTATAGGCTTTGTTGTGGTAGATGTAAGGACCAAAGCGACCAGCACCAATGGTGATAGTAGCGCCTTCGTATTCGCCCAACTCGCGAGGGAGTTTGAAGAGGTCGAGCACTTCTTCCAACGATACGTTCTCGATAGACATCTCTTTCTTGAGTTGTGCAAAGCGAGGTTTTTCTTCGTCTTCGGCTTTACCAATTTGGGCAACAGGACCAAAACGACCAATCTTTACAGATACTTGCTTGCCGCTTTGTGGGTCGATACCCAAGATGCGTTCACCGGCTTTTGTCTCGTTCTTAACGGCCAAGGTGTTCTCTACCGATGGGTGGAAATCGCCATAAAACTCTTTCAAAGTGCTTGTCCAACTCTCTTTACCTTCGGCAATTTCGTCGAATTGCTTTTCTACGTTTGCGGTGAAGTTATAATCTAAGATGTTGGGGAAGTATTGTGTCAAAAAGTCGTTCACTACGATACCGATGTCGGTAGGTAATAGTTTAGACTTTTCGGTACCTACCATTTCGGTACGAACTTGTTCGCTGATGTTGCCCTCTTTCAAGGTGAGCATGGTATAGTTGCGTTCTTCACCGGCTTTGTCGCCTTTCACTACATATTCGCGTTGTTGGATAGTAGAGATGGTGGGGGCATAGGTTGATGGACGGCCGATACCAAGTTCTTCCAACTTGTGTACCAACAAAGCTTCGGTATAGCGAAGCGGATGTTGTGTGAAACGCTCGGTAGCGGTAAGCTCCTTGCTGATGAGGTCTTGACCTACTGATAGTGGTGGAAGCATACGAGTTTCGTCTTCTTGTTCCAACTCTTCGTCGTACGATTCGCGATATACACGCAAGAAACCATCAAACTTCACTACTTCGCCTACGGCTGTAAAGGTGTCTTGTACGCCCGATATAGCAATGGTAACGGTGGTTTTCTCCACTTCGGCTTCGGCCATTTGCGAAGCAATGGTGCGCTTCCAAATCAAGTCGTACAAACGCTTTTCTTGTGCTGTACCCTCAATCTTAGCACTCGACATATAGGTGGGACGAATGGCTTCGTGCGCCTCTTGTGCACCCTTCGATTTAGTAGCAAAGTTGCGTGAATGAACATAATTTTCGCCCATCAATTCGGTTATTACCTCCTTGCTGGTGTTGATAGCCAATGATGAGAGGTTCACCGAGTCGGTACGCATGTAGGTAATCTTTCCCGATTCGTACAAGCGTTGTGCAATCATCATGGTTTGTGCCACGGTGAATCCCAATTTGCGGGCAGCCTCTTGTTGCAAAGTAGAGGTGGTAAATGGTGCCGCAGGGAATTTCTTCAATGGGCGTGTGGTGATGTCGCTAATGGTGAAGGTAGCTGTTTGGCATGCCGATAGGAATTGCTTAGCCTCTTCCTTTGTTTTGAAACGACGGCCAAGATCGGCTTTCATCTCTACTTGCTTACCATCGGCATCGGGTACCAAGAACAGTGCTGTCACACGATAAGATGCTTCGCTCTTGAATGATTGGATTTCGCGTTCGCGTTCTACTATCAAGCGAACGGCTACCGATTGTACACGACCAGCCGAGAGGGCAGGTTTCACCTTGCGCCACAATACAGGTGATA
Source organism: Bacteroides sp. (assembly GCA_017556595.1). Classification (GTDB taxonomy): domain Bacteria; phylum Bacteroidota; class Bacteroidia; order Bacteroidales; family Bacteroidaceae; genus Bacteroides. The sequence continues at coordinate 236 of JAFYML010000112.1, read as the reverse complement.
GCTCGAAACCTACGATGCGGTCGAGTACACGACGTGCTTGTTGTGCATTTACCAAGTTCAAATCGATGTCGCGTGGTTGCTCAATCGCTTTCAAAATGGCTTGCTTGGTGATTTCATGAAAAACAATACGTTTAGTATTTTCGGGTTTCAGATTCAGAACTTCGTATAGATGCCATGCGATAGCTTCTCCTTCGCGGTCCTCATCGGATGCCAACCATACCATTTCTGATTTAGCT
>JAFYML010000111.1 GCA_017556595.1 Bacteroides sp. | reverse complement strand
GATGTTATTTAGGTGATTATAGCACTGGGGTTCCACCTCTTCCCATTCCGAACAGAGAAGTTAAGCCCAGTCACGCCGATGGTACTGCGTAACAGTGGGAGAGTAGGTAGTCGCCGTTTTAGATGAGCCTTCGTTATCCAATGGATGACGGAGGCTTTTTTTATTTTCTATACTCTCAAAAGTTCTTAAAGAGCAATGAGGAATTTCTCTATATTCCTCTCTTTTCCTCCTTTTTTAGAAAAAAAATAATAAAAATATTTGGTGTTTAATTAATTATCTATACATTTGCAGTGTAATAGCACGCTATTACACTAATAATTGTAATTTACTTTAATAAACGCCTTATGTTACAAGTTGAAAATCTTACATTTAGTTATGCTCGGGGTAAGAAAAATACCCTGAGCAACTTTTCGCTTTCGATAGAGAAAGGTAAAGTTTACGGCCTATTAGGTAAAAATGGCGCGGGAAAATCCACTTTACTTTGTCTGATGAGCGGATTGCTTACTCCTAAGAGTGGGCGCGTGATGTATCGTGACGTAGATGTACGTCGTCGTTTACCAATTTCGTTGCGGGACATGTTCTTTGTTCCTGAAGAGTTTGAATTACCTTCTGTTTCGTTGAAATCGTATGTTAAGTACAACGCTTCGTTCTATCCACGCTTTAGCTACGAAGATTTGGAACAATATTTGCGTATGTTTGGCATGGACACAGATATTCATTTAGGACAGTTGTCTATGGGACAGAAGAAGAAAGTTTTCATGAGTTTTGCTTTGGCGGCAAACACTTCGTTGTTGCTGATGGACGAGCCAACCAATGGTCTTGATATTCCCGGTAAGAGCCAATTTCGCAAGATGATTGCTATGGGAATGAATGATGAACGCAGCATAGTTGTATCTACTCACCAAGTGCGAGACATTGACCGCATCTTGGACCATGTGGTTATTATGAATGAAAGCAGTGTGTTGTTGGATGCTTCGATGAGCGATATCAGTAGCCGCTTATTGTTTGTTGAGAGTGACGACCGTTCTTTGCTTTCATCGGCCATTTACGCTTTGCCCTCGTTGCAAGGTAACTTGCTGATGTTGCCCAACGAAGGTGTCGATGAAACACCTGTTAATATTGAATTGCTGTTTGGTGCGGTATTGGAGAAACCGCAATTGATGGCAGAAATGTTCCACCTACAAAATGAGCAGAAGTTATGAAACTAAGTGATACCTTTTTTAGTTGGTCGCGTTTTGCCAATTATTTCAAGAAAGTGTTGGTTGAAGACCGCAAGCGTTTGTTGCAACGCATCATTACCGTGTTTGGATTGTTGATGATATTCAGTGCTTTTATAAGCCATAGAAGTTATGAACATTATTTAGCGGGGGTAAAACTTGGCTTTACATCGGAGATTGATCCTGCTTTAGACGGCCTTATGCCTCTGTTCGTTTTAGGATTGTTCATTGGCTGTGTGCTGAGTGCTTCGTTTATTATGGAGCCTATGAACAGTAAAACCGGGCGCATCTATTCGTTGATGTTTCCGGCTACTTCGTTCGAGAAATACATTGCTCGTTGGGTCATTTACACTATAGGATTTGTAGTTCTCTATTATTTATTGTTCCTATTGGTCGATGTGATACGTGTAGGTGTCTTTAGCATGATTTATCCGGAGATTGACCTTATCGCTATCACTCGTCCATATGCCGAAATAGCAGCTTTGAATGATGAGATGCCATTGGACTTCATTGTTTCGCTTTATTTCTTTTGGCAATCCATCTTTGTGTTAGGTAGTTCACTTTGGCCGAAACATTCCTTTTTGAAGACTTTTACGGCATTTACTATTTTAGGAACGGCTTTCTCAGCTTTATTTGCCGGTTTAATGACCGAGCTTGATCGTCCGGGGTATGTTTATCGCTTGCCTTTATTGACCGAAGATGAGTGGTTTTTTATCTTTGCTTGTTGTGTAATGTTGGTTACCTTCTTTTTCTGGTGGCTTGCCTACAAGCGTTTCAAAGAGATGGAAGTTGTAAATCGTTGGTAGCCTATGAATTTCAAAGAAAGTAAAGGCATCTATCTACAGATTGCCGATCGCATTTGCGATGAAATATTGTTGGGTATGTACAACGAGGAAGACCGCATTCCATCGGTGCGCGAATATGCAGCATTGGTCGAGGTCAATGTCAATACCATGATGCGTTCGTACGAATACCTACAACAACAAGGAGTGTTTTATAATAAGCGAGGCATTGGTTACTTTGTGGCCGAAGGTGCACGCAAGCAGATACTTTCCATGCGTCGTGCCTACTTCATGAACGAGGAAGCCGATTACTTCTTCAAGCAACTTTATCTGCTCGATATTACCCCCGAAGAGGTGAGCCAAATGTATCGCGAGTATATTAATAAACAAAAACAGTAAAAACTAATTTTATGAAAAAGACATCCAAAATAATCATTGGCCTGTTAATAGCCATTCCGGTGCTAATTGTAGTTTTTATAGTTCTTTATTGGACCTTTTTTGTGCAACCACAAGATAAAAGAAACTTCAATTTAAGAAGCGGCAACCCCGTTACGATAGAACTACCCGTTTGCAAAGCAATCGAATTTAGACAAGGAGGAGTGGAATATATACCAGTCTCTGAAGGACGATACTTAGCTACCAACCAATTTTACTTTGCTGAGGATGGTGACGTGTATCTCGCTTCAACTTCCGATGCACAAGGAAAATTCACTATCTCGGATAAGTTGAAATCCTATACAGAAATCTGCATGAAAGGCGATACTTGCGTCATCACTTTTGCTTTCCTTCGCGAAAAGTGTCTCGAACAATACAGCGATGTCGGGCTGTTGCGTGTCATCAGTGGCGATATGCATCTTACCCTTCCTAAAGAGGTGGAGTATATTAAAGATGGCGTTTTGAACCTATTTAGTTGCACTGACCTTTCGTGCAGCCGACTTACCTTTGATGCCAATGCCCGTATCGATATATTCGATAGCAACATAGATACCTTGAATGTGCTCTCTTCTCGCTTGCTTCAGCTTAAAAGCGGTCATGTAAAGCACCTCTTTGTCGATGCAGACAAAGTGAATTGGCAACAATCCTACAATGCTGCTTTTGTAGATGTGGAGCATATCAGTGGCACAAGAAACGTTCGACGTCATGTCACTTCGGATGCGAACCGCATTGCGTGGGAACCGAAGTCGGAACGAGCACAACTTGAACTTGTGCTTGCCGGCCCGATGGAAGTCGAAGTGAGTAAACTTGGTGAATAATCCTTAATCGCAAAGATGTTATTGCAATAATTGCTATAATACAAAAATGATATGAAACCTTTCTTTTTAAACATTATACTATCATTGGCTATCACTCTGTTTATTGGATGCGATAGCCCAGGAATAACCACTCTGGTTATTAAAACTGCTCCCAATGCAGAAATCGTTTATTGGGATGCCGGTAAAAATGAATTGTATGCTCATAGTTTGGGACAACAGGTTACAGCAGATTCTAATGGGTACTTTACCTACCAAGTGGAACTTACTGAACCGAAGGTATTGGCTGTTAATTCTTTGTTCGAAGTAGCAACGTTGTATCTTACTCCAAATAGTCAATATACATTGATTGTAACGGGAGATACGTTGCTATTGACCGGAAGCAATATTGAATATAACCATGCGCTACGGGCAGTGGATGAATTTCAAACATATTGTGATGCGATTACATATACTCGTCATGAATTGGAATCGGCTAAAACACCTGAAGAACTGAAACGTATGTACAGTGTGCATTACGATAAGGCAGCCGATGTGATTCAATCTGCAAATCTTCCATCGAAGTTCGTAAAAGAGCAAATGGCGCATCTTGATTACATCTCGCGTATGATAGTGGCTTACATTACAATGTATTCTGTTCAAGACAAGACAGAAGAATGGAAGGCTGAGTTTAAACGCATGGCAGATTTGTCGTGGGATGATGATGCTTTCCTTAGTTATCGGGGTGTAGTGAATATGGGTAGTCAATTGTCGCCAATGAAATATGCCATATTAGAAGAGGGTGATTTGAGTACAGTTCAAGAGCCATACCGATTCATGTTCGACCATTGCAAGGATTGGTTCGATGGGAAGGCGCTTGAACGTGTTTGGGCAAGTTTTATCTATGACGATATTATGCAAGGAAATCATACGAAAGTGTTTATAGAACTTTTCGAAGAATTCAAGCACCAGTATCCGAATAGTCCTTATCTGTCGGTGCTTCAACCTGGCATAGAAGAGACAATTCGCTTCCACGAAGGCAAAGCGGATGAGAACTTGTATCATATCTTGTCGTGCGATTCGACGATGCAATCTGTTGCCGATGCCGCAAAATCGTTGCGTGGTAAGGTGGTATATGTGGATGTTTGGGCTACTTGGTGCGGTCCATGTAAGGAGATGTTCCAATATATTCCGGCTTTGAAAGAAAAGACCGAAGGAATGGATATCGAATACCTTTACCTCTCCATAGACCGTCCGCAAGCTGCTGATACATGGCGGAAAACCATCCCTTATTATGATTTAAAAGGCTCTCATCTATTAGCCAACGAAACATTGACGAAGGCCGTTTATCGAGAGCTGGGCAATGAAAATGGCGTACTATCTATACCTCGTTATTTGATATTGAATAGAGAAGGTAATATAGCAGTTCCCTATGCGGCTTCACCCGACAATCCGGAAGAAGTGGTAAGACAACTGGAAGAGGTATTGCCGCAATGATTCTCGTTCGTAGGATAAATTGATATTTTTGACCAAAAATAAAAAGCTCAACTTAGGTTGAGCTTTTTAAGTGCGCGTGAAGGGACTCGAACCCCCACGTCTCTCGACACCAGATCCTAAGTCTGGCGTGGCTACCAATTACACCACACGCGCAGGCGCTTTGTTAGCGGACACAAAGGTAAGCAAAAAAAACAAATAAACAAATAAAGAGTCCTATTCTTTTTGATTGAGCAAGAAATTTCGGGCAGATTCAATGATTGTATCTATGCCTGATTGTATGTCCTGGTCACTCATGTTTACTTTCATGTGTGGATCTATTCCGAATTCAATGTGATTCATGTCAGGATCGAACATAGGACTGGCAGAAAAACGTACAGACCATCCGTTGGGCAATTCGGATGAGAAGGGAAGTCCTGAACCACCTCCAGTTTTGTCACCGATGATTGTAACTAATGGAAGTTGTTTCATTTTATTGACGAAATCGTTGGTGGAACTGTATGAGCGACGATTGGTCAGGACAACGGCAGGTTTCTGCCAACGTACCCGGTCGGTCGCCGGATTCAAATAAATAGGCTCCGGTGTGGAGAAGTCATTATGGCCTTTTCCTGTCTTGTAGCTGATGTATCCGATGTGTACCTTTTGGTTGGTAAACCTTGCGGCAAGCCGTTCTGCCAATGTCAGCATACCACCACCATTGTTTCTAACATCTATGATGAGACCATCGCAGATGGATAGTTCGTTTAATACTTGGTCCAAGCTTGCTTCGCTAAGCCCAGAACTAAAACTTTCAATATACAGATATGCAATATTGTCTTCCCATATTTGATATTTGATGCCCGAAGTAGCCACAAAATCTTTCTGCAGATAAATGCGTTGTATGGTATCGATGAAATTGGCAGGATAGTTGTCGTACCAAGTTCGGTATTGGG
>JAFYML010000110.1 GCA_017556595.1 Bacteroides sp. | reverse complement strand
CTGGTGAAGACGTAACACAAGAAGAACTTGGTGGTGCAAGCGTACACGCATCTAAATCGGGCGTAACACACTTCACTGCTGAAACAGGCGAAGAAGGTTTGGCTATCATCCGCAAGTTGCTCAGCTACATTCCTCAAAACAACCTCGAAGAGGCTCCTATCGTAACTTGCAACGACCCAATCGACCGTTTGGAAGACTCATTGAACGAAATCATCCCTGATAATCCAAACAAGCCATACGATATGTACGAAGTTATCGGTACTATCGTTGACAACGGTGAATTCTTGGAAATCCAAAAAGATTATGCTAAGAACATCATCATTGGTTTCGCACGCTTCAATGGCCAATCAGTAGGTATCGTAGCTAACCAACCTAAGTTCTTGGCTGGTGTATTGGATTGCAACGCATCACGCAAAGCAGCTCGTTTCGTACGTTTCTGCGACGCATTCAACATTCCTTTGGTAACACTCGTTGACGTACCAGGATTCCTCCCAGGTACAGGACAAGAATACAATGCCGTTATCCTTCACGGTGCTAAGTTGCTTTACGCATTCGGTGAAGCTACTGTACCTAAGGTAACCGTTACATTGCGTAAGTCATATGGTGGTTCTCACATCGTAATGAGCTGTAAGCAACTCCGTGGCGACATGAACTATGCATGGCCAACTGCTGAAATCGCCGTAATGGGTGGTGCAGGTGCTGTAGCCGTATTGTATGCTCGCGAAGCTAAGGAACAAGCCGATCCAGCTGCTTACTTGGCAGAAAAAGAAGCAGAATACACTAAGTTGTTCGCTAACCCATACAATGCAGCTAAGTATGGCTACATTGACGATGTTATCGAACCTCGTAATACTCGCTTCCGCATTATCCGCGCATTGCAACAATTGCAAACTAAGAAATTGACTAACCCGGCTAAGAAGCACGGTAATATTCCATTGTAATATTTAAAACGAAAAAATGAATATGAAAAAATTAGGAATACTTATCGTGGCATTAATAGCCGCAAGCGGTAGCCTCCTTGCACAAAGCGCAACAAGCCTTGTCATCAACGAAGTATTGGTAAACAACAAAACCAACTTCCAAGACGACTATGGCCAACAGCACGCATGGATTGAAATTTTCAATCCTACCTTTGCAACGGTAGATATTCGCAGTTGCTATCTGACCAACGATAAGCGCGTATTGGATGAAACATTATCGGCACCCGAACGTGCTGCTATGATGTACTCCATCCCCAAGGGTGACGTATTAACAAAGATACCACCTCGCCAACATTTGCTTTTCTGGGCAGATGCTGCTCCTAAACGTGGTAACTTCCACTTGAATTTTGAGCTCGACTCTGTAGGTCCTAACTGGATTGCCCTTTACGATGGTAATGCAATTGACTTGATTGACTCTATCTCTATCCCTGCTCTTTCTGTTGATTGCTCATACGCATTAAAGGCAGATGGTATCAAAGGCGAATGGACTATTGTTGGACAAGGCGATACATATGTAACTCCAAGCACCAACAACAAGACTTTGGATAAGAACGAAAAGATTGATGGTTTCAAGAAATACGACCCACACGGATTCGGTATGGCTATCATGGCTATGCTTGTTGTATTCAGTGGCTTGTTAGTTTTATTCCTCAGCTTTAAATTTATTGGTAATATCGGTATCAAGGTTACTAAACTTAATGCCATGCGTCATGCAGGTATCACCGATCACAAAGAAGCTAAAGCGAAGAATATTGGTGATGAATCGGGCGAAGTATTTGCTGCTATTGCTATGGCATTGCACGAATATCAAGAAAACGTTCACGATTTCGAAGAAACTATTCTTACCATTAACAAGGTAAAACGCAATTATTCTCCTTGGAGTTCAAAGATTTACACATTGCGTCAATTGCCAAAATAAAAACTTAAGAACAATAAACTTAAAACAAAAATGAAACAATATAAGTATAAAATCAACGGTAACCTCTACACCGTAACAGTAAATGACATTGAAGACAATGTTGCTCACGTAGAGGTAAACGGCACTCCCTACAACGTGGAGTTGGACAAGCCTATTAAGACAGCTCCGAAACCAGTAACTCGTCCAGCAGCTGCTCCTAAGACAGCAACAGGAGAACCTGTAGTTACTCGCCAAAGCACTGCTAAGAGTGGTGGTATTAAATCTCCACTTCCAGGCGTTATCCTTAACATCTTGGTAAAAGAAGGCGACGTTGTAAAGAAGGGACAACCCGTTCTTATTTTGGAAGCCATGAAGATGGAAAACAATATCAACTCCGACCGCGATGGTAAGGTAGCAGCTATTAAAGTACAAAAGGGCGATTCAGTTCTTGAAGGTACCGACTTAATCATCATTGAATAATCAGCGATATGGAAGAACAAAGTTTTTTATCATTCATGGGTAATAACCTCGCCGATTTCTGGGAGTACACTGGTTTTGCGCAAGCAACCGGCCAGCATCTCATCATGATTTTGGTAGGTTTGTTCTTCTTGTTTTTAGCAATCAAGAAGAATTTCGAGCCCCTGTTGTTGGTACCCATTGGTTTTGGTATCCTCATCGGCAATATCCCTTTTAAAGCAGATGCTGGTCTTGAGATTGGTATCTACGAAGAGGGTTCTGTATTGAACATTCTTTATCAAGGTGTAAAGACAGGTTGGTATCCCCCATTGGTATTCCTTGGCATTGGTGCAATGACCGACTTCTCTGCTTTGATTTCTAATCCTAAGTTGATGTTGGTTGGTGCTGCTGCTCAATTCGGTATCTTTGGTGCATACATGGTAGCATTGGCTATTGGTTTCGAGCCTGCACAAGCAGCAGGTATCGCCATCATTGGTGGTGCCGATGGTCCTACTGCTATCTTCCTATCATCGAAGTTGGCTCCTAACTTGATGGGTGCTATTGCCGTATCGGCCTATTCGTACATGGCACTTGTACCTATCATCCAGCCGCCTATCATGCGCGCATTGACTACTAAGAAGGAGAAATTGATTCGCATGAAGCCTGCTCGCGCCGTATCGCAAACAGAAAAGATTATGTTCCCTATCGTAGGTTTGTTGCTCACATGTTTCTTGGTACCATCAGCATTGCCTTTGTTGGGTATGTTGTTCTTTGGTAACCTTTTGAAGGAAAGTGGTGTAACTCGTCGTTTGGCCGATACAGCTAGCGGTCCGCTTACCGATGCAATCATCGTATTGCTTGGTGTAACCGTAGGTGCTTCTACCCAAGCATCTGAGTTCTTGACATGGAACACAATCTTCATCTTCTTCCTTGGTTTCTGTGCATTCTGTATTGCTACTACTTCGGGTGTATTGTTTGTTAAGTTCTTCAACCTCTTCTTGAGCAAAGAAAACAAAATCAATCCGCTTATTGGTAATGCCGGTGTATCAGCTGTACCTATGTCGGCACGTATTTCTCAAAACGTAGGTTTGGAATACGATTCAAGCAATTACTTGTTG
>JAFYML010000109.1 GCA_017556595.1 Bacteroides sp. | reverse complement strand
GGTGCAACTTAACATACCCATGAGGTCGTCATTCCATTGTTGCTGATCCATTCCGCCGGCAGTATAGGGAATCCATACCTGCCCGTAGGCCAAATCGGCAAGGGGAGATACATCCTTCACCACACCGCATACTTTGTAGGGGGCATGATTCAGCAGAAACTCCTTACCCACAACGCCTTGGGCCGTGCCAAAGAGTTGGCGTGCTACGGTTTCGCATACTACTGCTACCGGAATAGCGGCATCGAACGTTGCTTTGTCATAAGGCTTCCCTTCCGTGAAGCGGAAGTCGAACACTTGCCAAAAGGCATCGTCAGTTTGTCGCATGTCGAATGTTGTGGCGGCTTGTCCCGGCATGCTGAATGGTACGGCAAATGAGATGACACCATAGGCAGTTACCGCTTCGGGGGTCTTTAACGATTTATAAAGTTCTTTGGCTGTTTTGGCACTCATGGGGCCGTTGCTGGTGCCATCGCCCCAATTCTTGTTCCTCAAGCTGGCAAAGCGAACATGCAGGAAACGGTCGCGGTTGCTTTCGGGCGAGAAGGGGGCTGTCTTCACTTGTTGCATCATTACCACCAACATGATGAGGAAAATGGCAAGAGCCGTACCCACAACATTGATGGCGCTGATAAGCGGTGCTTGACGCAATTGTGCGAATGCTTGTTTTATAGTTTTCTTGAACATATTTTTTTGTTTTGTGTAGATAAATAGTAGTTATCGGGAGTTATAGTAGTTATCATTTCGTTAGGAGTTATCATAGGCTTCGCCTATTAGCCGATAGTTTCCTTTGTGTATTTGCGGACGCATAAAACCTACCACCTCCCCCACAAGGGGTACTCCTCCTTCCAGAAAGAGGAGAATTAAATACTCCAATCGTAAATCTATTGGCTTTAACTCCTTTAACTCCTTTAACTCCTCTTAAAAAAATAACTCATCCAATTTGTCGTCCGTCAAAGAAACGAATAGTACGTGTAGTTTGCTTAGCTTGGTCCTCGTTGTGTGTCACCATTACGATGGTGCGGCCATCTTTTTGATTCAACTCTTTCAGTAACTCCATCACTTCGGCACCCATCTTCGAATCGAGGTTACCGGTAGGTTCGTCGGCAAGGATGATTTCAGGATTACCGACAATAGCACGAGCTACGGCTACACGTTGGCATTGACCGCCCGATAATTGTGTGGGCATGTGGTGCATGCGATGGCTGAGGCCTACACGTTCTAAAACTTGCTTGGCAAGGGCTGTGCGTTCCGAAGCCGACATCTTGCGGTAGAGCAATGGAAGTTCTACGTTATCGATGACGTTGAGAGAATTTATCAAATGGAAACTTTGGAACACAAAACCAAGCGTTTTGTTACGGAAGGCCGCCAGTTGTTTGTCGTCCATCGCTTCGGTGTGTGTGCCGTTTATTTCGATGGTACCGCTTGTAGGTGTATCCAATAGGCCGATAATGTTCAGCAATGTTGATTTGCCACAACCCGAAGGCCCCATGATGCTGAGGAATTCGCCTTTCTTCACTTCGAGGTTTACGTTCTCTAATGCTTGAGTTTCAATTTCGTTTGTGCGATAAATCTTGTTGATACCTGTTAATTTAATCATAATAGTATGTTTTTTATTGTTATTATTTAATTTAAATTCATAATTCATAATTCATAATTAATCTACTCATCCCGCAACGCAT
>JAFYML010000108.1 GCA_017556595.1 Bacteroides sp. | reverse complement strand
CAAACAATTCGTTCAAGTGTTCACGGCTATAAGTTAATTTTTCGCTGCGTGAAACAAGGATAGAGAAATCGTTTATCAAAATAATGCCTTCGAGCAATGGCATGGCTGCTTCGTTCAAGTTTTCCCACACCATGTCGCCCACAAACAAAAGTTTGGATTCAGAGTGATTTACAATGTTGTGTACATTGTCAGCCTTGAATTCGTGAAGAATAGGAACAGCAACAGCTCCGTAGGTTAGGGTAGCCAAAAATACTACTCCCCAATGAGAGCTATTACGACCGCAAATGGCAATCTTATCACCTTTTACTACACCGCTATTTTCGAAAATAATGTGTAGCTTTTCAATTTTACGTGCCACGTCTTTGTATTGTAAAGTGGCGCCTTTGTAGTCGGTAAGGGCATCTAAATCCCAATTCTTTTTAATACTGCTCTCAATAAATGAGATAAAACTCTTTTCCATAATGCTATTTCGCAATATTTTTTGCACATTTAGTTTAAAACTGTGCAAAGATATAGCTTTCTCTATACATACCAAACTTTTGGGGCAAAAATTGCACATTTACCCCTGGTTTTGTGCCATTTTTGCATTTTTATCCGTATTTTAGACTGTTTTTTTATTCGTTTAGGTATAGAATGGCTTATGCGAGTGGCCAAAATAATTTATACTAAAATTCATTTATAATTTATACTTAAATTTTTTAGAATTTATTATAAATTTTATCTGAGGGTGTGTATAGCATATAAAAAAGAAAAGTCCTTTCATGGCTCACTTGCAAGAAAGGACTTCACACAAAAACTAAACTAGACTTAACTAAACTATTCTAATCGGAGTTTCCCAACTCCTTCTGTTCGCGACAAAGATATAAACATTTTTTTGAATTCCAAAGATTTTTTAATGATTTTAGTTTCATTCCTCCTTTTTTATATCCTAATACACTTTTGTTGGGTTTACAGATAAAAAATAAAGCGAACCAAACGGCTCGCTTTATTTTAATAATATGTGTGTATGATGATTATTTACCAGCTTCAGCTTGCTTAATCATTTCTTCGCTAGCATACATATAAACTTCTACACGGCGGTTTTCATCAGCCGATTTGCTTTCGTCATATTGGTCGTATGCAACACCTTCTACGGTTTTAATTTGTGCTGAACTTACGCCACAGCTTTCCAAATAATTTTCTACCGAGCCGGCACGATTCTTTGATACCTTAACATTAGCTTCGTATGTACCCACTTTGTCTGTGTGGCCAATGATAGCAATGTCGGTAGTAGTATCGCTCTTCAAGATAGCAGCCAATTCGCTGAGTGAAGCCTTAGCTTGGTCGCCCAATACAGAAGAGTTGAATCCGAACAAAATACCTGATTCGAACGAAACCTTAACGGCTGGCAAACCATTGATGTCGGTAATTTGCTCTACCTTAGCGTTTGCAATAGCAGCAGCTTCGGCAGCTTTCTTATCCATCTTCTTGCCAATGATAACACCTGCACCAGTACCTACACCAGCACCGATAGCAGCACCGATAGCAGCGCCTTTACCTTTGCCCAACAAACCACCAATGATAGCACCTGCAGCAGCACCACTACCACCACCAATAATACCACCTTTAGCTGTATTGCTCATAGTGCCACAGCTAGCCAACATAATAGCTCCGCACAATAAAAGTGCTGTAAATTTAATACTCTTCATAATTATCTTCTTGTTTTTCTACGTTTGTTATTATTTCGTTTATTTAGTTGTTTCATTATAAGCCAACCGATGATGCAGACAATCACTACGCCAATAATCAGCAATGTACCGGTGTTCAAGTTGTCACCCTTTACGCGGCTCCACATTTCGAGTGCTTTTTCAAGGTCTTCCTTGCTTGTAAAGTCACGAATCACGGCACAACGTTCTATTACTTTTCGGTCGGGATATTGTACTGGATCGATTTGAATGCTATCGGCACCTTCGCCAAAGAAGTAGCTCAAGTCGTAGTAGCCTTCAACTTCTGGGTCAATCTTAGCTTCAAGAATTTCTGGGGTAGCAATGGCACTTACATAACCAATGGCATCCATGTTGCGAAGTGCAATGTCAGGACGGCACATAAAGTTGATGAAGTAGCTTGCTGCTTTGATGTTTTGTGCATACTTTGGTATTACCCAACCATCGAACCATACGTTACTACCTTCCATTGGTACAACATAGTCGAGTTCAACGCCTACTGCTTCTGCTTCTTCGATAGCCCATACAGCATCGCCACTCCAAGTGAAGTTAATCCATGCTTTACCTTTGGTCATCATCTCTTTACCGAAGTCAGCTTCCCATCCGGCAATGTTTGGTTTCATTGCTTTCAAGTACTCTTCAGCGGTATTGATAGCCTCTTCCGAGTTGTCATTCATCAATTGGTCAAGGGTTACTTCGCCCGATGCCAACTTATCACGGTTAGCATAGATAATAGCTGTACCATAAGCATCGCGATAAGAGTCCTTCATCAAAATCTTATTGATATACTTTTCGTTCCAAAGGCTTTCCCAAGTAGCAGCTTCTTCCAATGTTACAAATTCCTTGTTGTAAAGGTTACCTGCTGTACCCCACATATAGCCAACGGCATAGTCGGTCAAGTTGCGTTCGTCCACGTTCAACTTGTTCAATTCTTGTTGAATGTAGGGCGAAAGGTTATTGATATAGTCGGGTGTATTGCCGAAATCGCGATTGATAGGTAACAACATATCCTTACGCATCATGCGTTGGATAATGTACTCTGAGGGGCATACTACGTCGAAGTCGTCGTGTCCACGCTCAATCTTTGTAAGCATGATTTCGTTGATGTCGAATACTTCATAGATGATTTCTACTTCTTCGCCGGTTTGCTCTTTGTACCACTCGGGGAATTCGGCAAGCACCTCTTCGTCGATGTAGTCGGCCCAATTGTAAACCTTCAGGATGTTGCTACGTTGTGCGTAAGCAGATTGAATGGCAAAAATGCCAAGCAACAATAGTGTTGCAAGTTTGCAAGTTGTTTTTTTCATTTCTTTTTTTTAATAATAATAGTTTTGAATAATGTAATTATAAAAGTGGTTATTTAGTTTTGTTTTGTTTCTCAGCTCGTACGTTGATGATGATAAGCAGCACCAATACGGTTACGAAGATAATGGTCGAAAGCGGGCGAAGTTCGGGGGTAAGACCTCCCTTGCGTGCATCGGCATAAATATAGGTAGATAGTGTATCCAATCCAACATTACCTTTGGTGAATAGCGTTACCGCAAAATCGTCGATAGATAGCGTAAACGAAAGGATGAAACCACTAATCATACCAGGTAATATCTCAGGGAAAATGACCTTGTTCAATGCTTGGAAAGGGGTAGCGCCCAAGTCGAGTGCGGCTTCGTAGATGTTTGGATTCATCTTGGTGAGTCGTGGCATAACGCTGAGTACTACATACGGAGTACAGAAAGCGATATGGGCCAACACTACGGTTGTGAATCCTTGCGAAATGCCGAAACTAACGAATAGCAAGAACAATGACACACCGGTAATGATATCGGGGTTCATAATGGGGATGCTATTGGTGAAGTTCATTACGTTGCGCATGCGGCTCTTCATGTTGTAGATGCCGATGGCGGCAATGCTTCCTAAAGCAGTAGAAATGGTTGCTGCTATCAATGCTATCAAGATGGTGTTCACAATGGCATCGATGAGCGAATTGTTTATGCCTCCCGAGAATAGTGAGCTATATAGCTTGAACGAGAAACCTGTCCAGTTGCCCAACACTTTTGCTTCGGTAAACGAGAAGATAATGATAATCAAGATGGGGGCATAAAGCATGGCAAGTAGTAGCCACAAATATCCGTGTGCAAGAACCTTTTTTATCATATTACACCTCCACTTTCGTTTTGTACATTCTGTTCGTCGTTGCCGAATATGCTAGTGATGGCAATGAGCAATAGCATAATCAACGAGAGAGCTGCACCATAATTCCACATACCATTATATATATTCTCTTGTACGGTAGTACCAAACAATTTGATGTTGTTCATTGTCAACAACTCGGCAATGGCGAATGTACTTACCGTTGGCATAAATACCATAATAATGCCACTGGTTACACCGGGCATAGAGAGTGGGAATATCACTTTTGTAAATACCTTAAAGGGGTTGGCACCCAAGTCTTGTGCGGCTTCGATAAGGCTTTGGTCCATCTTTTGCAAGGTGTTGTAGATGGGATAAATCATAAACGGCAAGAAGTTGTAAATCATACCGAATATCAAAGCACCTTCTCCTAAAGGTAGCTTTAAGAAGTCGAACAAGGCTACTGTGGCCAAAGTGCGAATCAAGATATTTACCCACATAGGTAGGATGAACAATACGACCATGGCTTTGCCTGCTTTGAACTCTTTTTGGCTTAGGATATAAGCTGCTGGATAGCCAAGTAGCAAGCATGCTACGGTTGTGATGATGGCTATACCCAAAGAGTATAAGAAGGTGTTTAGCGCCTCAGGGTTTTGGACAAACTTCTGGAAGTTGGCCAACGTAAAGGCTCCTTCTTCGTTGGTGAAGGCAAAATAGACAATCAGCAGTAGGGGTACTACTACGAATACTAGCATGAACAGGGCATAGGGGATGGCCCAATTCTTGCGTCGCATAAAGAAACGAGATATAGAGTTTGTCATTTCTTATTCACCAGTTTTGTTGTTAATAGCTACAACTTCAATATGTTCGGGTGCAATGCTGATACCTACGCGGTCGCCATCGTCCCATACGTCGTGGGTGTTTACGTAGATGTTTTCGTCCCAATCGGTCAGTACGGTTAGGTGATAGTGGTTGCCTTTGTAAAGGATGAACTTCACTTCACCGGTCAAGGTGCCATCTTCTTCGTAGTCTTCAAGGGTAACGTTATCGAATCCTACGTTCACCATTACGTCGCTACCTGCTTCGATGTTGCTTACAGGTGCGCATTCGAATGTTTGTCCAAGGAATTCTACATGGTTTTCGTCTATCAGTTTACCTTCGAACGAGTTGCATAGGCGTTCTTTGGCCATAACGTGAATGTCGAATGGCTTAACAAGCAAGCCCACTTCTCGTCCTGCCTCAAAGCTATGATAGTCTTGCACCATTAGTTCGTAGCCTTCTTTGGTTTGTACCAACATTTCGTAGTGTACACCTTTGAAGATGCAACTGGTTACGGTTCCTAACATTTGTGCAGCATCCGAAGGCTCGAAAATGTAGATGTCTTCTGGGCGAATAACAACATCGATAGGTGTATTTTCGCCAAATCCTTTATCCACGCAATCGAAGTCGTGTCCGGCAAAGTGTACACGCTTATCT
>JAFYML010000008.1 GCA_017556595.1 Bacteroides sp. | reverse complement strand
TGAATTGAACGGTAAGTTGACAGGTATGGCATTCCGCGTTCCTACTTTGGACGTTTCTGTAGTTGACTTGACAGTTAACTTGGCTAAGCCTGCTACTTACGCTGAAATCTGTGCTGCTATGAAGGAAGCTTCTGAAAACGAATTGAAGGGTGTACTTGGTTACACTGAAGACGAAGTTGTTTCTTCAGACTTCTTGGGTTGCACATTGACTTCAATCTTCGACGCTAAGGCTGGTATCGCTTTGACTGACACATTCGTTAAGGTTGTATCTTGGTATGATAACGAAATCGGTTATTCTAACAAGGTTCTTGACCTCATCGCTCACATGAAGAAGGTTAACGGCTAATATTCAGTTAGAAAATTATAAAAAATGGGCGGCTTTTATGAAAGTCGCCTATTTTTTTTGCACCTTTGCAGAAAATTATAAATAAACTATAAACTATGAATCGTTTAAAAACATTTTTATCCGCATTTTGTGTAATAACATTAATTACCTCGTGCAACATGAACAATACTGAGAATCAGAACCCATTTTTCGAAGACTACACTACCCTACATGGTACAGTACCTTTCGATGACATCAAGATTGAGCATTACGAGCCTGCTTTCATGGAAGGCATGAAGCAACACAAGGCAGAAATCGATGCTATCGTGAACAACCCCGAAGCACCAACATTTGCCAACACCATCGAACCATACGAAAAGTCGGGACAATTGCTCAACAAAGCATCGCGCGTATTCAGCGTATTGCGCAGTGCCGAAACAAACGACGAGATGCAAGCATTGGCAATGAAGTTAACTCCACTACTTAGCGAACACAGCAACAGCATTTCGCTAAACGAACAATTGTTTGCACGCATCAAAGCCGTATATGACCAACGCGAAAGCGCCAACCTTACCGGCGAACAACTGCAACTATTGCAAGACATCTACAACGGATTTGCACGCGGTGGTGCCAATCTTCAAGGCGAACAAAAAGAAAAATACCGCGAATTGAGCCAAAAACTTAGCTTGTTGACCCTCCAATTCAGCGAAAACTGCTTGAAGGAAACCAACGACTACCTAAAAGTTATCACCGATAGCACTTTGTTGAGCGGATTGCCAGAAAGCGCTATCACAGCAGCAAAGGAAACTGCACAAGAAAAAGGTGTAGAAGGTTGGGCGTTTACACTCCATGCACCAAGCTATATCCCTGTAATGACTTATGCCGACAACCGCGATTTGCGTAAGGAAATCTACATGGCTTACAATACTCAATGTACACACGACAACGAGCACAACAACCTTGAAGTAGTGAAGGAATTGGCCAACACTCGCATGGAAGTGGCTCAATTGTTAGGTTACAAAGACTATGCTTCGTACATGCTCGAAGACCGCATGGCGCAAAACAGCGAAGCGGTTTATAACCTATTGAACCAATTGTTGGATGCTTACACGCCAACTGCCAAGAAAGAATATGCCGAAGTTCAAGCCCTTGCACGCAACGAAGCCGGTAGCAGTTTCGAGTTAATGCCGTGGGACTGGAGTTACTATTCAAACAAATTGAAAAACGAAAAGTACCAAATCAACGACAAAATGTTGCGTCCTTACTTCGAACTTAGCAATGTAAAGAAGGGTGTATTCGGTTTGGCTACCAAGTTGTATGGCATTACCTTCAAAGAAAACAAGGAGATTCCTGTTTATCATAAAGACGTTACTGCTTACGAAGTATTCGACAAGGATGGTAAGTTCTTGGCCGTATTCTACACAGACTTCCACCCACGTGCCGGCAAGCGTTCGGGCGCATGGATGACTAGCTTCAAAGACCAATGGATTGACCAAAATACAGGCGAAAACAGCCGTCCACACGTTACCATCGTGATGAACTTCACCAAGCCAACGCAAGACAAACCTGCATTGCTTACTTTCGACGAAGTAGAAACCTTCATGCACGAATTTGGTCATGCTTTGCACGGTATGTTTGCTAACACTAACTACGAAAGTTTGAGTGGTACTGCCGTTTATCGCGACTTCGTAGAACTTCCTTCACAATTGATGGAAAACTTCTCTACCGAAAAAGAATTCTTGCACACTTTTGCTAACCACTACGAAACTGGCGAATTGATTCCTGATGAATTGGTTCAACGCATCATCGACTCGTCGAACTTCAACGCAGCTTACGCTTGCTTGCGTCAAGTTAGCTTCGGCTTGCTCGACATGGCTTGGTACACTCGTACCGAAACTTTCGAAGGCGACGTGAAGAAATACGAGCACAAAGCATGGGAAAAGGCACAAGTATTGCCAACAGTTGACGATGCTTGTATGAGTGTACAATTCTCTCACATCTTTGCTGGTGGTTACTCGGCTGGTTATTATAGCTACAAGTGGGCAGAGGTACTCGATGCCGATGCATTCTCATTGTTCAAGGAGAAAGGCATCTTCAACGAAGAAGTGGCTACTTCATTCCGCGAAAACATCCTTTCAAAGGGCGGTACAGAACATCCTATGACACTGTACAAGCGTTTCCGTGGACAAGAGCCTACCATCGATGCATTGCTCATGCGTAATGGTATCAAAACTAAATAAAAAGAATGAGAATTAAACATTATATATATATGTTGTTGGTAACCGCATTGCCTTTGCTTTGCGGTTGCAACAACGAAGACGATGTAGTAGAAATCTTCACTGGCAAAACGTGGAAGTTGAGTAAGATTTCGGCCGAAGGAACGAATTTACAATTCAACTATTGGCCGAACGATAATGCCAACGGAGATGCTTTTAAGCAAAGTATGGATTTGCTGAAAGGCACTGGCAACTTCACCATAACATTTTCCGGAGGAGAAATCAATGGCATCACAGGTGGTACATTCAACGGTAGAGGTGTTAATGCTACTTTTAACGGGAAGTGGCAAGCTGATGGTGCTACACACGAAATGAGTATGGACACCAACGTTAGCGGAATGGAAAACAATGTACTATCCAAAGCTTTCATTTCCGGCTTGCAAAACGTTATCCGATACGAAGGTGATGCCAACAATCTTTTTATTTACTTCAAAGATGGTAAGAATGTGAAATACATGGGATTCACACCACAAC
Source organism: Bacteroides sp. (assembly GCA_017556595.1). Classification (GTDB taxonomy): domain Bacteria; phylum Bacteroidota; class Bacteroidia; order Bacteroidales; family Bacteroidaceae; genus Bacteroides. Next base: position 6,051 of record JAFYML010000008.1, on the reverse strand, counting down.
GATAAAAAACGCAAATAATATGGACAACTCAACAAGCAGCAAACAAGCAGCATTGGACAAGCGTTATATACGCATGGCAAATATTTGGGCAGAGAACTCTTATTGTCAACGCCGACAAGTAGGAGCACTCATCGTTAAGGACAAAATGATTATCTCCGACGGATACAATGGTACACCTTCGGGATTTGAGAATGTTTGCGAGGACGAAACAAATCACACCAAGCCCTATGTGCTTCATGCCGAAGCCAATGCCATTACCAAGATAGCCCGTTCGAACAATAGCAGCGAAGGCGCAACAATGTATGTCACCGCATCGCCTTGTATCGAATGTGCCAAACTGATTATCCAAGCCGGTATCAAACGTGTAATCTACTCGGAGAAATATCGCTTGGAAGATGGCATTGAACTTTTGAAACGTGCTAACATTGAGGTTGTTTACCTGCCTTTAGAAGCGTGCAACCCTTAAAAAACAAGGAATATGACTAACAAAAAATCACGTTTTATCCCGCTGATTTTTGCAGTATGCGTAGCTTTGGGCATTGTTATCGGTGCATTCTACGGAAAGCAAAACCAAGGTAACAGGCCAAATCCTGTCACAAGCAGCAACAAGATAAGTGCGTTGTTGCGTGTGATTGAAGATAAATACGTAGACACTGTAGATGTCTTCAATTTAATAGAAGAAGCGATGCCACAAATCTTGGGCGAGCTTGACCCCCACTCCATATACATTCCTGCAAAGGATTTGGAAGAGGTAAACTCGGAATTGGAAGCTAGTTTCAGCGGTATAGGTATTCAATTTCAAATTCAGGCAGACACCATACACATTAATAGTGTAGTACCCGGAGGCCCATCCGAAAAGGTTGGATTAATGGGTGGCGACCGCATTGTAATGGTGAACGATAGTTTGTTTGTGGGCAAAGAGTTGACCAACGAGAGAGCTATGCGTGCTTTAAAAGGACCTAAGGGAACTGAAGTAAAAGTAAGTATTAAACGCGCTACCGAAAAGGAGTTGCTGGAGTTTGTCATTGTTCGTGGCGACATTCCTCAACATAGCATCAATGCTTCCTACATGTTGGATAAAGATTTTGGTTATATTCAAATCAGCAAGTTTAGTCGTACTACACATTTGGAAATGATTAGTGCATTGGCCGAGTTGTCGCACTACAATTGCAAAGGTGTAATTATAGACCTTCGCGATAACACTGGCGGTTTCATGGAATCGGCCATTAACATGGTAAACGAATTCTTGCCTGCCAATCAACTGATTGTATATACTGAAGGTAGAAACTTCCCTAGCATGCGCGAGTATGCCGATGGTACGGGTAGTTTCCAACAATTGCCCATTGTTGTATTGGTAAACGAAAATAGTGCATCGGCCAGTGAAATCTTTGCCGGAGCCATCCAGGACAACGACCGTGGTACTATTGTTGGCCGCCGTTCGTTTGGTAAAGGATTGGTGCAAGAGCCTATTGAATTCAGCGATGGTTCGGCCATCCGCTTAACAATTGCTCGTTACCACACACCTTCGGGCAGATGCATTCAACGTCCTTACGAGAATGGCAAGGACGAGCACTACAACATGGATTGGGTGGAACGCTACGAAAAAGGTGAATTCTTCTCGGAAGATAGCATCAAGCAAAACAAAGAGTTGCAATACACCACTAGTTTGGGACGTATTGTTTATGGTGGCGGTGGTATTATGCCAGATATTTTTGTTCCACAAGACACTACTGGCGTATCGTCATACTTAATAGAAGTAAGCAACAAAGGTTTGATTACTCAATATTCGTTCAACTATAGCGACAACAACCGTCCTGAATTGATCAAGTACGAAACTTGGAACGATTTGCTGACACATTTAGAGAAGCAGAATGTAGTTCATAGCTTCATCCGCTACGCTGATAGCAAGGGAGTTAAGCGCCGCAATTTGCTTATCCAACAATCGTTTACGCTATTGGAAAGATACCTTTATGGTAATATCATCTACAACATTTTGGGACAAGAAGAATACATTAAATTCTTGAACCAAAGCGATGATACCGTGAAACGTGCCTTGCAGATACTACAAAAAGGCGAATCTTTCCCCAAAGTACCCGAAACAAACAATACTGACGTTGCAAGCAATGGAGAAGAAAAAAGAGCTGCGTAAGCAGATTAGGGGGTTGAAAAACCTTTATGCTTCATCGGCTTTGCAACAATCTGTTGATATTATGGCCGCTCTTGAAAAGCATTCGCTTTTCAAGAGCGCCAATCTTATATTGCTATACCATTCACTTCCCGACGAAGTAGATACACATGCTTTTCTTGCGAGATGGCAAGAGAAGAAACAACTTTTGCTTCCAGTGGTAGTGGGCGACGAACTAGAATTGCGTCGTTTCTCCTCACCCAACGACTTACAGATAGGCGCTTACAACATCCAAGAACCGGTAGGCGAATGCTTCAATGATTTCAACAAGATTGAGTTGGCTATTGTACCAGGCATGGCTTTCGACAAGCAAGGACATCGTTTGGGTAGAGGGAAAGGATACTACGACCGACTATTACCCAAACTAACCAATGCTTATAAATTGGGGGTTTGCTTTCCTTATCAATATGTAGAAGAGGTTCCTACCGACGAACACGATATTCGAATGGACGAGGTGCTGACTATCGGATAACGATGTTAGCAATGACCTGCGCACCGGCTTGACGATTGAGCGAACGCACCAATAAATCGCGCCCCATCATCAACTCTTGGCGCAAAGGAGCCGACGTAAGATGCACATAAAGCGTTTGATTCTTGATATAAATCTCGCGTGTATAGGATGCAATGGTGGGTCCTAACACCTCTGCCCACGCATTGATTAAGCGCACTTCGTTCAAAGGCGACTCGAGCGACTCTTGTCTGAGGAAATGACGAACAAGTTCGCCAATGGGTTGTGCATCACGACGTTTCATACGCACTCTCCTTCCTTCATTTCACGCACCGCACCGTGCTCTACTTCAAAGATACGGTAATCGCTATCCACTTTCCGCAAGATGCGATCAAGATGTTCACGATTGGTATCAGTGATAAATATCTGACCGAAGTTATCACTTGCCACCAACTTGATAATTTGCTCCACGCGGTTTGCATCGAGTTTATCAAAAATATCGTCGAGCAATAGCAACGGCACTTTATTGGCTATGCGTTTCAAGAAATGGAATTGCGCCAACTTCAACGCCACCAAATAGGTTTTGTTTTGTCCTTGCGAGCCTTCGCGTTTAATGGGATACTCACCCAGCTGCATGTTCAAATCATCCTTGTGCACACCATACAACGAATGGCCTACGATCTGCTCTTTGAAGCGGTTGGCACGCATCTTTTCCAACAAGTTACTTTCGCTCAATTGCGATTCGTAAGAAAGGTTAACTTGCTCACAATCTTGCGAAATGGCTGAGTATATGGATTGAAAAATGGGGATAAATTCACGGATAAAGGCTTCGCGTTTTCTATACACCACTTCACCGGCTTGCGCCATGCTCTCTTCCCAAATCAAGAAGAGTTCTTCATCAATAGGAGTTTCGCTTTTCAGCAAGGTATTTCGTTGCAACAAAGCTTTATTATAGCGAATTAGCGCATCCAAGTAGGTCTTATCGTATTGCGAAATCACCACATCCATAAAACGTCTGCGCCCCTCACTTCCGCCGGCAATAAGGTCGCTATCGGCCGGCGACACCATCACCAAAGGCAAGAAACCTATATGGTCGGACAGGCGTGTATATTCCTTCTTGTTGCGTTTGAACTGTTTCTTCTGTCTGCGCTTCATGCCGCAATAAATCTCTTCGGGCGTACCATCGGCAGCCTCGTAAAAACCTTGAATCAAGAAGAAGTCGGCTTCGTGGCGAATGTTTTGCGAATCAATGGGATTGCCCGCACTTTTGCAAAACGACAAGAAATAGATGGCATCGAGCAAATTGGTCTTTCCCATGCCATTTTGCCCAAAGAAACAATTCAACTTGGGCGAAAGCTGCAAGTCGGCTTCCTCCAAGTTTTTATAGTTCAATATCGACAGACGTTTCAAAATCATACTGCAAATGTAGGAAGAAAATCGTGTTTTCGGGCATAAAATGAAAAAAGATGTCTTTAAATTTCGTTAGTAAGCATAAAAAATGTACTTTTGCGGGTCAAAATATCATTTTACGAATAATAATAATAAAACATAAACTAAAATGGCAGAAAAGAAACAACAACAAGAAGCCTTGAATGTGGAAGAAGCATTGTCAAAGTCGGAAGCATTCTTGATCAAAAACAAGAAAACCATTATTGGCGTAATCGTGGCAATCATTGTCATCATTGCAGCAGTTGTGCTTTACAAGCAATATTATGCTGAGCCACGCGAAGAAAAAGCTTATGCAGCTTTGTTCAGAGGCGAAGAGTATTTTGAAGCTGGCGATTTCGAAACCGCTATTGCCGGTGATAGCATCAGCTACTTTGGTTTCCAAGAAGTTATCGACAACTACGGTGGTACTAAAGCTGCTAACTTGGCAAAGGCATACCTCGGCATTTCATACGCTCAATTGGGACAAAACGAAGCCGCTATCAAGATTTTGGACGAATTCGATGGCAACGACCAAATGGTAAGCCCTGCATTGAAGGGTACTATGGGTAACTGCTATGCTAAGCTTGGCAACCTTGACAAGGCCGTAGCTTTGCTTCAACAAGCAGCTAACGAAGCTGACAACAACACACTCAGCCCAATCTTCTTGCAACAAGCAGGCGAAATCCTCCTTTCACAAGGCAAAGGTAGCGAAGCATTGAAGGCATTCACTACTATCAAAGAAAAGTATTTCCGCTCAATCCAATCTATGGAAGTGGACAAATACATTGAAAAGGCAAACTTACTGAACAAGTAATTTACACCTTATTATATAAATAGGCACGGAGCAAACCAACTTCGTGCCTTTTTTATCTACCCTTAACAGAAAAATTATTTTCCTAACTATAAAAATAAAAATGTCATGGCAACAGCCTATCACAACTTGTCAGAATACGACTTCAATTCAGTGCCCGACGCATCGGAAATGAAGTTCGGCATTGTAGTTTCCGAATGGAACTACAACATCACCGGTGCCCTGCTTCAAGGCGCTATCGACACTTTGCAAAAGCACGGAGCAAAGCCCGAAAACATCCTTGTAAAGCACGTACCAGGTAGTTTCGAATTGACATACGGTGCAAGCCGCCTCATCGATAGCACCGAAGTAGATGCCGTTATTGCCATCGGATGCGTAGTTCGTGGCGACACGCCCCACTTCGATTATGTGTGCCAAGGCACCACACAAGGCATTGCACACTTGAACGCAACTTGCGGCATCCCCGTCATCTTTGGCCTCATCACCACCAACACAATGGAGCAAGCAGAGGACCGTGCAGGCGGAAAATTAGGTAACAAAGGCGACGAATGTGCAATTACTGCAATAAAAATGATAGATTTTTCTTGGAGTTTAGAAAAATAGTTGTACCTTTGCAGCGCAATTAAGGAAACGCATGTTTCACTAAGCGCACGGGCGAATACCAGAGTGGCCAAATGGGGCAGACTGTAAATCTGCTGGTTTTTACCTTCGGTGGTTCGAATCCATCTTCGCCCACAAATTAAAATTGCGGAAGTAGCTCAGTTGATAGAGCATTAGCCTTCCAAGCTGAGGGTCGCGGGTTTGAGCCCCGTCTTCCGCTCTTAAGCAAAGACTTCGAATTCTCGAGGTCTTTTTTTGTTTTCTAAATGTTACTTTTGTTACCCGTTAACAGGCAACATTAGCATTTTCACTTATGCAAAATCTCAGCTCAACTTACGACCAACCCTTATCGTAACTTACGATCAACCTTCGTCACTACTTACGCCTAAAAAAACAATTAAATATAGGCTGTCACATTTCTTTACATAAAAGCATAAAGATAATATTAGTATAGAACAAAGGCGAGAGAAAACATAGCGTAAATTAACTAATAAAATTTGGAAGTACGTAAACAAGTACATATATTTGCAGCATATTAAAAAGAAGATTTATATGAAAACTGCAAATTACACCGAATTC
>JAFYML010000107.1 GCA_017556595.1 Bacteroides sp. | reverse complement strand
ATGGCAAATATCTCGCGGCAGCGCTCGTCGAGGGCAGCTCCTTGCGGCACGAATGGTAGCTGATTGTAGGTGCGTGTAAGCGCGGCATCGGCTTGCGACAAATAGGGCATAGCTACGCGCATTGCTTTCGCTCCTACCGCCTTGCGTGCATCGGCAAAGGTGGTTGTATTGCGACGCAAGGTACGAAGCAAATCTACGTCGATTTCGCTAATTATCAGTTGCGACTCCATGCCAAAGCGCTCGGCTTGCGCCAACATCTTACCCTTCTCCATGATAAAGGCATTGCCGGCATAGGCAGTGTCGGTAGTCGATTCGCCAAAGCCGCACGAAGCATATACGCATCCGGCCAACAACGTAGCCGTTTGTTGCGCCATGTGGCGAGTAGTATAGTTGTATCTTCCCAATACTTCATTGTCAGCAGCCGGCACAAACAAGATTTCAGCGCCTTGTAGGGCCAAACTATCGGCGATTGAATTCGGAGCTTGCACGTCGGCCGAGAAGGCGATAGCGAAGGTTATTTCGCTTGTATCGAACAATAGGCTATTGCCTACGGGCACTTGCTGACCGCACAAGCCGATGGTATCGAAAGGCACCTCAGCGGCCGATACAAAACGGCGCTTATCGTCGCCCCTCAAGATGGTTTTAGGCACCACGCCCAGCACCTTACCCTTTTGGATAACCGCCGCCACATTGAGCAGATAATCGTCCATAGCCAATGGCATACCAACAATAGCCACCACATCCATCGAACGTGTATCGTTGAGCAATTGCATCAGTGCCACCTCGGCAGCATCTTGCAATAGCGGTTGCGCAAGGAGGTCGCCACACGTAGCACCGGTCAGCGCCAACTCGGGGAAGAGCACTATCTGTACGCCCTTCTCATTGGCTTCTACCACTAGGTTCTTAATCTCTTCTACGTTGGCCATGCAATCGGCCACCTTTACGCGAGGAACGGCCGAAGCCACCTTTACAAATCCGAATTTCATACCATTCTATTTTTTAATATCGCAAAAGTAATGATTATCTATCGAACAAAGAAATTTGTAGCGCAAAAAAACAAATGTGGACAGTGTGGACAGTGGACAGTTGTCCACATTCCAACTCATCGCAAAGAAAGTTATGCCAATATGTTTGAGATTTGCTTTTCTTGCACTATCTTCGCACACAGAAAATAAAACTCATAACAAATAAAAAAAAGACTATCTATGAAGAAATTAGCTTACTTACTCGCTACCGCAGCATTGGCGGCATGTAGCGGAAACCCAAATGGGTACACCATTAAGGGTAGCATTGCTGGTGCTACCGATGGCGAAATGGTTTATTTGCAAAAGGTTGAGGGACGCCAATATGTAGCGCTCGACTCGGCCATCATTGCCAACGAAGCATTTACCTTCGAGGGCGTGCAAGAGGCTGCTGCCTATCGTTATCTGACCTACGAAGGCACCGCAGCAGAGAATGGCATCGACGCAGGATTCTTCCTTGAAAACGGCCAAATAAGCGCCTTGCTTCAAGAAACTCCAAGCATCACTGGTACTGCTACCAACGACATCTATCAAGCCATACAAGACGAGCTAAATGCCCTACAAGCGCAAGCCAACACTTTGCGCCAAGAAATCATGGCGCTACCCGAAGAGGAACGCGAAGCAAAGATGGCCGAATATAATGCCATCTACGAGCAAATGGACAAGGTGCAAATGGATGCCGTTGCGCCAAACATTGGCAACCCCGTAGGCATTGAATTGTTGCGCTCTACCTACTATTATATGAGCGCTACCGAGCTCGATACATTGTTGCAACAAGTAGCACCCGAGATGGCCGAAGACGCCTTTGTAGTGCGCCTAAAGAACTATACCAAGAACTTGAAGGCTACCGATGCCGGACAAATGTTTACCGACTTCACCATGAAAGACCCCGAAGGCAACGAAGTGAAGCTATCGGACTATGTAGGCAAAGGCAAATTGGTATTGGTAGACTACTGGGCAAGCTGGTGCCCTCCATGCCGCGCAGAGATGCCAAACTTGAAGGAAGTGTACAAGAACTACAAGGACAAAGGTTTCGAAATCGTTGGCGTATCGCTCGACCGCACACACGACGATTGGATAAAGAAAGGTATCGAAGAACTTGGCTTGCCTTGGAAGCACATGTCCGACATTAAGTATTGGGATTGCGCAGCAGCTAAGATTTACTCGGTAAGCAGCATTCCTCACACCGTACTCATTGGTGGCGATGGCGTTATCCTAGCACGCGGCTTGCACGGCGAAGCTATCGAGAAGGCCGTAGCCGAAGCATTAAAATAATCGCTAAACTATTTTATTTTTCAAGACAAATTACTATCTTTGTCAAAGAAAGAAACAACATTGAATACTAACTCATTAAATTATTGACAGATGAAAAAATTTAGATGTACCGTATGCGGTTATATTCACGAAGGTGATGCCGCTCCCGAAAAGTGCCCATTGTGCAAAGTTCCTGCCAACAAGTTCGTTGAAATGGAAGAAGTAGCCGAAGATGCACCCCTTCAATTCGTAACAGAACACGAAATTGGCGTAGCTAAAGGTTGCGACGAAGAGATGATTAAGGACTTGAACAACCACTTCATGGGCGAATGTACCGAAGTAGGTATGTATCTTGCTATGAGCCGCCAAGCCGACCGCGAAGGCTATCCCGAAATTGCCGAAGCTTTCAAGCGCTATGCATGGGAAGAAGCTGAACATGCCGCTAAATTTGCCGAATTGTTGGGCGAAGTGGTATGGAACACCAAGACAAACCTTGAAAAGCGTAAAGATGCTGAATGTGGCGCTTGCGAAGACAAGATGCGCATTGCTGCTCGCGCTAAGCAATTGAATTTGGATGCTATCCACGACACTGTTCACGAAATGGCTAAGGACGAAGCACGCCACGGCAAGGGCTTCGAGGGCTTGTACAACCGCTACTTCAAGAAGTAATCATCACATTACTTACTTATAAAACAAAAGGTATGCACTTCTTGGTGCATACCTTTTTTGTTAGCAATTACGTCTTGCTAATTATCAGAAACGATAGCCCAACGTAAACAATACTTGCGTACGATTATTGTTCACCTTTGTAGCTTCAGGGGTTACAAACGTATTGTCAATCTCGTTCACAAACGGATAGAAATCCGATTCGTAAGCGCTATACTTAAACGCAACATCGGCATAGAAAGCATTGCCGCGATAGCCTACGCCCAATGTATAGGTGCTCATATCCTTTGTGTTCGAGAAGTCTGTATCAGTGCCAATCGAGTTGTCGGGGAACAACTTAATAGCATCTTCTCTGAATGCTGCCGAGCTAAAGTTATATCCGGCACGAAGCGCAAATTCGGGAATTGGCTTCAATTCGGCACCAAAGCGATAAGTACTCACACCCTTCAACGTATAGCCTACCTCGTCTGTTTCGAAAGCCATCTCCATATTGTCGGGATACTTAAACTTCATTGTAGAGAAATCTTCGTATTCGTATTCGGCACCCAAAGCCAAGAAATTGCCTACGGTATAGCCCAAGCTTACGTTGAACAACCAAGGTGTTTGCAAATTGAAGTCGCGCTCCATATCACGGCCGCCAAGCTCTTCGTAGGTATCTACGACCACCTTCTGTGGAGTATCGCCATCAATCACCATATCCGATTGTAGCAACGCACCAGTGGTGTAGGTCAGCTCGTAGAATATTGGCGTATGAATAGACAAACCTATGCGCAAAGGCGAGTACTCGAACGGACGAACAATAGCACCCAACTTTAAATCTACACCGCTACCATGAATACGATTGAAGCTTTCGAGCGAATAGCCTTCGCCATTGCCAAAATCTTCGTCGTAGAAGGTATTCTTATGGTAATCTACGGCATAAGCGCCAAGAGTAGCACCAAAGTAGAAACGCTCATGGAAGTTGAAAGAGATATTAAAGTCGAACTGATCGATACCGCCACGTTCTTTCGATTGGAAGTAAGCATCGGCTTCGTCGGGCAAGTATGGTTCGTACGTATAGGGCTTACCTTCGCCGTTGTCAATCTCATCAATCAACCATCCTTGATAACCTATTGCGCCCAACCAACCGGCATCATTATCGGTATAAATATCGGCCGAGCCATAGTTGAATTGCTCGCCATATTGATTCAACCATGCTTGGTTGTTGCTAGCTTGTTGTGCCATGTAGCGAGCTTGCGAAATATACATACCATCGAACATACCCATCATGCCTTGCATGCTCATATTGCGATAGAATGATTTGGATTTGTGATAGTTGAAACCAAAATTCACATAGCGCAAGGGGGTTACATTACCTACTTTGTTCGAAATAACCAATCCTACATTATCGAGACTAAAGCGATACTTATCGTTTACAATCGAGCTACCCAGGTAGTCGCTTTCAGTGCCGGTGATAGAGTATCCCAATGTCAGTGTAGCATCGTTGCTACGATAAATGGCTACACCTGCAGGATTTGTTGCGATAGTAGATACATCGCCTCCTAATGCGCTCATTGCGCCACCCATACCCACGAAACGGGCAGTACCATTCAATTCTTTTTGCGCTATAGCTTGCGCATCGTATGCTGTTTGCGCACTTGCATTTGCCATTACCAACGTAATAAGTGCTGTAAATATACCTCTTTTCATAACTATTAGTGTCTAAATATTTATACTTTGTTTATCGTCTGCTGCTTCTTGAGCCACCGCCGCCACCACTTGAACGGCTACCTCCACCGCCGCCTGATGAGAATCCGCCTCCCGATGAAGAACGTGAGCTACCACCCGAAGAGAAGCTACTTGATGAACGGCTACTACTTGATGAGCTATTGCTATTGAACGAGCGTGTACTTGTTGAGCTTTGATTATTAGACGAGCGTTCGCTGCTACGCGTATAGGTAGAAGTGTTATTACGTTGTGTGCTGCTACCCGAAGTTGCTTCTGTTGTTCGTGTGCTACTTGGGCGAGTATAAGTGCTTCTACGCGACGAAGCGGCATCGCTACGATTGCTTCCCGAGCGTGTTATGGTAGAGCGATTAGTATTGTTCGAGCGTTCGCTACTTACACTTGTACCTTGTTCGCGTGTGTTAGTAGAATTGCTTCGTGTACCTACTACACGACGAGTAGAAGAGCTTGTCGATGTAGTACGGCGTACTTGGCGGCTATCACCTTCGCCATTAGCTCTTACGGTTTGTCTGCTACCTGTTGTACTTACGGCACGCGAAGTAGAGCGCGATTGATTTGTTGCCAATCGGCTGCTATTGGGGCGTGTAGAAGCCGTTGCTCGGTAAACACGCGATGAGCGGTTTGTGTAAGCATTGTGCGTAAAGTGTCTACCTCCCACATAGGTTGGATAGAAATGGTGGTGATGATGCCAATATGGATAGTAATGAGAATGCCAAGCATAATATGGATGTCCCCAATGATAGTCGTACCATCCCCATCCCCAATTCCAATACGAGTTATACCAAGATGGGCCATATCGCCAATTCCACCACAAGCTATTGGTAAATGTAGGGAAGGCATAAGCATAATAACCATCGGTATAAACATTCCAATCCCAAGAATTCATGCCATATACAATATCCCAATAGAAGGGACTGCTCACGCTAATAGCATAACGCGGATTGCGGAAACGGATTAAGCGAACAGCATATTCGTAATCATCTTCTGTACCATCAAATCCATTTACCCATTCGCCGTCGAGCTCAGCTATTTCGCGTTCGTCGATATATAGCGTATCGTTTTCTTCGACAAATTCATACTCGCGCGAATCGTAACGGCGATTGTATTCGTCGATGTCGCGTACTTGCTTCTTTTTATCACGCACTACAACCTTAATCGGTTTCTCTGTTTCCACCATTACGGTTGTTTCTGTTGCGGGCGCTTTGATGTCAATCTTTGCTTCCTTCTTTTTCGAAGGAACATAGTACAAATCATCATTCGCGGTTTGAGCATTCAATGCGAATGGCATCAGCGCAACCATCAATAAGGAAAGTAGTATTTTCTTCATCATATATCACAATTTTAGTGGTTGTTACTATTTCACGTTGCAAAAATACAGATTGTTTCGGCTATTTAAGGAGGAAAATCCCTATTCTTGGTAGGGAAATCCCTATAATTTTGAGATTATTTGTACTTTTGCAGAAAATAAAATAGGAGAATATGAAGTATTTGGAGTTCAGTTTTCGCACTACACCTTGCACAGAAGTGGTAAATGACGTATTATCGGCCGTATTAGCCGATGCGGGTTTTGAAAGTTTTGTTGAACAACCCGATGGCTTGTTAGCATACATTCAGCAAAATCTATACGACGAAGCAAGTATAGAGGCGGCTATCAGCGAGTTTCCCATCCCCGACACCGCTATCGAATATAGTTTTGTAGAAGCAGAGGATAAGGATTGGAACGAAGAGTGGGAAAAGAATTTCTTCCAACCCATCGTCATTGGCAATCGTTGTGTGATTCATAGTACTTTCCATCACGATGTACCCGAAGCCGAATACGACATTGCTATCAATCCACAAATGGCGTTTGGTACAGGACATCACGAAACAACAAGTCTTGTCATCGGCGAGATATTGGATAGCGACATGAGCGGAAAGAGAGTGCTTGATATGGGATGCGGCACAAGCATCTTGGCTATCCTTGCACGCATGAAAGGTGCCGCCTCGTGTACAGCTATCGACATCGATGATTGGTGTGTACGCAACTCTATCGAAAACATTGAGTTGAATAGCGTTAACGAAATAGAAGTTTTCTTGGGCGATGCCTCTATCCTCGCTGATAAAGGCCCCTTCGATATGGTTATAGCCAACATTAATCGTAACATCTTACTTGCCGATATGCAACACTACGTAGCGCGTATGAATAAAGGTGCTACACTTTTAATGAGCGGTTTCTATGTAGACGACATTCCGCTAATCAAAGCAGAAGCCGAGCGATTAGGATTGACATTCAACGGATACAAAGAAAAGAATCGTTGGGTAGTAACTTCGTTCAAACTATAATTTGCAAACATACAAAATAGAAAGAGGGCGCATCCGCAAGGATAGCGCCCTCTACTATTATTTAATCAACGAAACGTGCAAATTACTTTGCTTGTTCCAATTGAAGTGTCTTAGTTGGTTCATCACAAACTTCAGTAGGACCAAAGTATTGGATTGGGCCTGGATATACATAAGCTGTTTCTCTTGCCCAGATGTCGCGTTGAGCAGCAAATGTCTTGAAAGGAGCACCATCGAGCTTAACCAATGCTTTTTGGATAACTGGCTTCATTTCGCCATGACGACGTTCCATGTTCATCATCATTGTGATGGGCACACCACCTGAAATCCATTCTTCAGCAGGAGCAGTAGTGTTGCGTACAGATGACATGTAACCTGTCTTACCATTACCAATCAAAGCAGCTGCTGTGTAACCCAATGAGTAGCAGTAGTCTGCATCGAAGTTAGAAGGAGCAGCGCAACGTCCTTCGTATCCGAAGAAGTGGTGTTGAGCAGCGAATTTACCTACATACTTACCTTCTTCTTTCCAAGCAGCAAGCTTAGTAGCAACCATTTCAGACAACAACTTTTCTGTATCGATGAGTGATACTTGTACGTTGCCGTGTGGGTCACGATCGAGTGTCAACTGACGAGCAACACCTTCTGGAAGGCTTGCGTAGATAGCTGAGTTTTCGGGAGTAAGTTTGCGGATGATATAGTCGCGTTGAGCTGACTTCTTGATTTGAGCAAATTCTTCTGCATTAGCAGCAAGGAAGTCGTTCAATTCGGCAATGAGGCGTTTCATTGCAGGGATGAACTCGATCAAGCCTTCTGGGATAAGTACAGTACCATAGTTGTTACCATCGATAGCGCGGTTTGCTACGGCTTGTGCAATGTATGTTACTACATCGTCCAAAGACATGTTCTT
>JAFYML010000106.1 GCA_017556595.1 Bacteroides sp. | reverse complement strand
TTGCTCCTTTACTTGAAGAAGCTTGTTGATAGCCTTTTTAAGACTGTTCTCAATGAGTGAATAAGATGATTGACTAAGTTTCATATCTTGGCTTTATTGCTTTAAGAATGTTCAAAGGTATAAAAAAAACAATAACATTAATATAAAATCATTAAAAATCCGTTTCAAATCGTTGCATTTGTGCTTTTAGTAGCATCATTCCCTCTTTCCGAACCTTAAGTTCGTTCACTAACCGAGTACATTCCAAGTAGTAGAGGGCAGATTCCGTTGTAAGTGTTTGTCGATTTTCTATATCTTTGATGTGTTCTATTTCATAAGCAATTTGTAGGGCTTCGGTAGCAAATTCGTAAGCCTTTTGTAAATCGTCCATCATTTCGTGGCCCAAAGCGAGGTTGTATGCCGCTTGCATCTTTACTTTGCCTTTCTTTTTGCTATTGTAAACTTGTTCCCATAATTTGATAGCTTCGGGCCAATTGTTTTCTTTAACATAAATGGCTGCATCGCGCATGGCTACATTGCCGTTTGTGAAGTAGTATCGGTTGGAGGTTTTCCAATAGGGCAAGATGTGCTTGATGGGAAGTTCGCCCGCAAAAGTCGATGTTTCAGCAATGATTAAACTATCGTTTGGCAATAATTCAATGACAGCTTTCTCTGTTTGTGCAATTCTATCCCAAAATATACTATCACGGGGTTGAAGCGATACCAATGGCTTTTGTCTGTTGGGTAGATAAATGGTGAATTTGGGCGATACAACCGATTGGATAATAGCATAGCATCCTCCCCATTCGGGCATGTTAGTGATTCCTTTTTTTGTTTCAATATCTATTTCTTCGACAGCAATCAAGAAATCTACGTCCATCAATGCTGTTAGTTCTTGTATTTCTGCTTTGTTCAGCATGGTAACTTGTTTGTAAGCGTTCTTTGCTTGAAGTGCAGAATCACAAATAATAACTTCGTCGAAGTAATTTTCATTTGCAATGGCTTCGGCTAAAGCTTCAGCAGCTAACTTACCGTTCCCAAATAAATGTCCTGATAAGCCATGCTGTTGATTGCTTGGCTTATCAGGACAATTGTTTACTATACCTATTCGTCGTAGACTATTTGGAAAACTTACGTCGGCCGGAAGTAAATAGTCGATAGAGAGTTGTTCAATACTTTGACAACTTACCAAAAAAAGTATGGCCAATATGTAAACTACTCTCTTCATAGTTTCCTTATAAATCACGTCCGTGGCAATGCTTGAACTTCTTTCCACTACCGCATGGGCAAGGATCGTTACGCCCTACTGTTTTCTCTGCGCGTACAGGTTCACGACGAGGTTGTTCGCGTGTATCTTTAGATGCGGCAGCTTGTTGGTTAGGATCGCTCAAGTCTTGCTTTTGCTCGTGGTATCTGCTCATGTCTTGTTTGCGTTCGGGTGCAGCTTGGCGCACTCCCATTTGTTGAGCGCGTTGTTCTGCATCGGGAACTTCGGGCATAGGAATTTGTCCACGCATCAAGATTGAAACCGTTTGGTTATTAATCTTATCTACCATTGTATCGAACAAGGTTACCGATTCTAGTTTGTAAATCAAAAGTGGGTCTTTTTGCTCGTAGCTAGCATTTTGAACAGAATGTTTCAATTCGTCCAATTCGCGTAGATTTTCTTTCCAAGCTTCGTCAATAATGTGAAGCAAGATTGATTTTTCAAATGCCTTGATTACCTCTTTACATTCACTTTCGTATGCTGCTTTCAAGTTACATGAAATGTGGTAAACGCGTTTGCCATCGGTAATAGGAATTTGGATGTTTTCGTACATGTGTCCTTGTTTTTCGTACACATCCTTGATTACCGGATAGGCCACTTGTGCTAATCTATCCATTTTGCGCTTGAAGTTCTCCATAGCGGTTTCGAAAATCTTTTCAACAAGATTGTCTTTCTTTTCGTTACGGAATTCTTCTTCGCTAAATGGAAGTTCCATGGCAAGTGTTTGCAAAACGTCGAGTTTGCAACTAGTATAATCGGGATTTTCGAGTGCGTTAGCCGAACGTTCCCAAATCATATTCACGATATCCATGCCGATACGTTCGCCCATCAATGCGTGGCGACGTTTGGTATAGATAGCGGTACGTTGCTTATTCATTACATCATCGTATTCCAACAAACGTTTACGAACACCGAAGTTGTTTTCTTCTACTTTCTTTTGTGCGCGCTCAATAGATTTTGAAATCATGCTATGCTCAATCATTTCGCCTTCTTTGAATCCTAACTTATCCATGACGTTGAGGATACGATCGGAAG
>JAFYML010000105.1 GCA_017556595.1 Bacteroides sp. | reverse complement strand
GAGTTCAGTTTAAGAAATCAGCGATAAATAAGTGTCGATAGCTGATTATCAGCAAACATTTCATTAGACACCTCCAACAAAAGTTCGGGAGTCAATGAACGGATACGTTGAAAAACCTTCTCTGGTGTATCGAACTTGTTGTAGTGCAAGAAGGTTTTAGCCATACCTAAGGCATTGTTTTCGTTATTGTCCGAGGCTACACCTATCTGCCCTATCAATTGTTTTTGTGCGGCAAAGAGTTGCGACGAACTCATCTTGTTATCGCACAAGTTTTTCAACTCTTTGTTTACCAACGATATGCAACGTTCAACATCCGTTTGGTCGCAACCAAAATAGATGCAGAAAGTACCTGTATCAGTGTAAGAGGTAAGATTGGATTCTACTTGATAAACCAAACCGCGACGTTCGCGCAAGGATAGATTCAAACGGCTATTCATCCCTGGGCCGCCCAATAGGTTGTTCAGCAAGTATAGGGCTGTGCGCTTTTCGTTGTGTGCATCGTATCCTCGTCCACCAATCATAACGTGTGCTTGGTGTGTTTCACGATTCAGTTTCAACAAACGCGGCTGATAAGCAGCAGGCAACGTTCGATTATGGTTGGCCGCCTTCAATGGTAAGTGAGCAGTCAATCGCTCGGCCATTCGTATGATTTGCTTAAAATTGAGGTCGCCAAGCACAAAGAAAACGATGTTCGACGAAGTGTAGAAATTGCTTGTCCACGCAAGGGCATCATCGGTAGTGAATCCTTTCAGCATCTCTGGCTTACCCAAGATATTTCTTCCTAAAGAATGATTCGGAAATATCAGGTTCTCAAAATCATCGAAAATCAGTTCGGAAGGTGTGTCCTCGTACGATTGAATCTCATCTATTATCACCTCCACCTCTTTATCTATTTCGTGTTGGGGGAAGGTTGAATGGAAGACAATATCGGTCAAAAGTTCGAAAGCTCTGGAGAAATGTTCGGCCAAGAAAGCGGTATAAACCACCGTTTCTTCCTTATTAGTATAGGCATTCAAATCCCCACCTACGTTCTCCATACGGTTCAAGATATGCCAAGCACGACGCTTCTGTGTTCCCTTGAACAGCATGTGCTCAACAAAATGCGCCATGCCCTGTTGGTGTTCAGCCTCATCGCGTGTACCGGCATCAATGGCATAGCCACAATAGGCCACTTTCGACTGAATGGGCTGATGGATAATGCGCAAGCCATTGGATAATGTATGTTGTTGTACCATTAGATTTTTATTTATCAGTTTGGATCGGCAAAAATACAACAAAAGTTATTGCAATATGTAGAAATTTGCAGATATTTGCAGTAAAGAAATCAAAAAAACAGATTCTAAATGAGAAGAGTAATAGGTATCGGTGAAACCATTCTTGATGTGATATTCCGCAACGACCAACCTACGGCAGCTGTGCCTGGAGGATCAACGTTCAACGCCATGGTCAGTTTGGCGCGAGTGGGCATCAAGGTCGATTTCATCAGTCAGATTGGCGATGACCATGTCGGCGATATTATCGAGGGTTTTATGCAAGAAAATGGCATGAATACCCACTACATGATGCGACGCAAAGGGATAAAAACCGATGTTTCGTTGGCTTTCCTAAACGAGAATAACGATGCAAAATACAATTTTTATAAAGATTATCAAAGCCAACAAGTTTCGATAGAAATTCCAAAGATTTGCAAGGACGACCTTATCCTGCTTGGTTCATTCTACTCGCTCAACCCATTGACACGCCCCACCATAGTAAACTTGCTGGAAGAGGCTAAAGAGCAAGGAGCCATCGTCTATTACGACCCTAATTTCCGCGCCAACCACCTGCAAGACCTCATCCACCTAATGCCCAATATGATAGAAAACTTCGAGGCGGCCAGCATCATACGTGGTTCGAACGAGGATTTTGGATACATTTTCGGGATGAGCGATGCAGACAAGATTTACAATGAAAAGCTTAAGTACTACGGCTCGCCTTTCATCTGCACTACGGCCGATGGTGAAGTTGCCTTGCGCACACACACCTTCAGCAAGAATTACCCCGTGCCGCGCATCGAAACCGTGAGCACCATTGGAGCAGGCGACACCTTCAATGCCG
>JAFYML010000104.1 GCA_017556595.1 Bacteroides sp. | reverse complement strand
CTTTACATTGGTAGGCCAATCAGGATCGCCCGTATTTGTTTCGCCTTGATGCAATAAAATGCCTTTAATTTCACCAACCTTTTGTGCTTTTTTGGCTAGCTCAATAAGATGATTATACGGATTGCCGCCATATTCATTGGCAATACCTTTCAACCAATCGGCTTGGTTTGGCAAGTAAGAAGCATATTTATCCTTGTCGAACAAATCGATGCTACAGCCCGCTACCGATACATTGATAACGCCTACATAAATATTTTTAGGTAGTTTCTCTACCATTTTCCGACCGAAATAATCCACCGGTGTAAGTCCAGTATATCGACGAGCCAAAGGAGGGATGGCAGTGTACCACTCCCCTTTAATTCTATTCATGTCAGGATTATCAACTGCAGCCATCATACGAAAACGTTCGGGAACATTTTCTCTATCTTGTGCTTCAATAGGAGCATTTCCCTCCATATTCGATTGTCCGAAACAGAGATAAACGTATAATTCCTCAGGAGGATTTTCGTTTTCAATGTTCTCATCTCCACCTTCATTACTATCTTTCCCCTCTTCTGAATCATCCGTTGGTTTTTCAGGTTCATCGGAAGGTTGTTCTACCGGTGGTTCTGTAGTAATAGGATCATCTTCTCCACATGAAGTGAAAAAGCAAGGTAATGATACCATCACGCCAAACAATATGAGTCTATTGAATTTCATAACTTGGTTCAATTACATTACCATTCATCGGTACGGAAAGGAGATGCCAATAAACCTTCTTTATTTATTAGGTTTGCATCGTCTGGATTATCTGCCCATGCATAGCGAACAGCAACAGGTTCTGCCACCTCTTTACAAGTAACAATAACCTTGTTACCACGTATCACAGCATCGGCCCAATAGAATTTTTTATCGGCACCTGCCATAGCGAAATGTTTCAACTTATCACCCTTGCACTTCAAGCCGCCACCAACTTCGGTAAATGTAATGATAGCTTTATTACCTTCTACCTTCATTTCTTTGTAAAGAGGACCAGAGGCTTGTAGCTTTTCGCCATAAACCAATTTGCGTGCTCCTAAGAAAAGACGTTGTGCAACACTTTTCTTATCCAATGGATGAATATCATTCCATTCGCCAACGTCGTATGTAGTTGCCATTGAAGTATTGGCAATTGTTTTAGCCACCTTCAACTGAGCTTCACGGATACCAGCCCAACCACTTTCTGTTGGTTGTGCATGCTTTTCCATGAAATTAGGCAATTGCACCAACAAGAACGGCATATCAGCATCTTGCCACAACTCGCGCCAATTAGTAATTAAAGCAGTCAATAGCTCATCATATTCATGACCTCGACCTGAATTGCTTTCACCTTGATACCAAATACAACCACCCACTTTGTAGTTACGAATTGGGAATATCATACCATTGTACAAGCCTGAACCGGGAGTACTTCTTTGAGCCATATTACGTCCTGGCTGGCGCATACCTTGCATAGATTGTCCTACTTTGTATTTCCAAGTACCTTCCAATGAAATTTCAGCAGCATCGCCAACAATACGATAAGGTTTATCTTTTACAAAGCCACCACCAGGAGCATTGCAAGTAAGACGAACGGTAATCACGTTACGGCCGGCACGTAAAATACCTGCTGGAATTTGATAATTACGTGGAGGATATTGATAACCTGTATGACCTACAAAATGTCCGTTCACAAATACAGAATCGCTATCAACCATAGTACCCATGTATAGACGTGCATGACGACCATCCATTGATTCTGGAGCTTGGAACTCTTTACGCATCCAAACCACGCCTTGTACATTCACGCCATTTTCGCGCCAAGTACCAGGCATTTCCATGGTTTGCCAATCAGAGTCATCCAAATCAAAAGCTTGCCAGCGGCCAGCACCTTTATCGATACGTGCGTGGTTAGCTGCTGCAATGGCATCTTTATCAAGCAACAATCTAGGGAAATCCTTCAAATGTTCTTGACTTACCCAACTTTCAATTGCCGATCCACCTAAACTTGACACAAGCATACCTTGTGGTACTTTTGTTTTAGCATAAGCTTCTTGCGCATAGAAATAGGCAAGTGCTG
>JAFYML010000103.1 GCA_017556595.1 Bacteroides sp. | reverse complement strand
GTCTTGTGTATGCTTCAAAAGGTTATCAGGATTGTATTGAGTAGGATCCCAAGCAAGGTCAAGGAAGAATTGGATAGGATATTCCATTGGTTTCAAGTCGCCCACGTTCAATACCCAAATTTCGCGTACACCATGTAGGTAGGTCAAATTCATTTGTTCCCACATGCGTTGAATTTGTGTGATGTTCATCCACTTCGAGTTGCGTGGTGCACCTACATAGTCAACGTGATAGTACATACCATATCCACCCTTGCGAGGCTTGGCATCGAGTGCAGGAAGTCTTCTTACGTTACCCCAATTGTCGTCACACAAAAGGAGTGTTACATCATCGGGTACACGCATACCCTTGTCGTAGTAGTCTTGCACCTCTTTATACAACGCCCATACTTGCGGAGTTTCTTTAGCCTTCTTGCCGGTTACTTTTTCAATAATCTTTCGTTGGTCTTTCACGATTTTCTCCAACAGTTTGGTGTTGGTGTCGGGGCTCATGGCTTCGTCACCATCGCCGCGCATAGCAAGTGTGATAACAGCTTCCCAATCCTTGCAACGCTCCATGCCTTGTTGCCAGAAGTCGCGCAACACTTTTCCGTTAGTAGCATAATTCCATTCGCCGGTACCACGACGTTTCCAGTCTTGTTGCGCCATACCCATAGGCTCGTGGTGAGATGTACTCATTACGATACCCATTTCGTTTGCCAATGGGCCGTTCATTGGGTCATCATCATAGAAAGCACTATTCCACATGGCCGGCCACATGAAGTTACCGCGTAAGCGAAGCACCAATTCGAATACCTTTTCATAGAATTTGCTATTGAATCCACCAAAGGTGTCGTTAGCCCAATTGCCCAAGCATGGCCATTCGTCGTTCAAGAAGATACCACGATATTTCACGGCAGGTTCGCCATCGGTAAAGCTACCGGCAGCTATGCTGATAGTGTTATGCTTATCGGCTGGTACATCTGCCCAGTAATACCAAGGCGATACACCCATTTGCTTGGATAGTTCGTACACACCATAAATAGCGCCACGCTTATCGCTACCGGCAATTACAACGGCTTTTTCAATGCCTTCGATTGGGTTGTCGATAGTTTGCAACAGATACTTTTCGCGTTTGCCTTTCAGTTCGTTACCGTCTATCTTACCGTTTGCAATCAATTGACCGATCCATTTGCTATCGATGGTACCGATAATCAAAGCTTGTTGTCCGTCAGGAGCATATATCAGTTTTGGAGTAGTACCGGTCACGGCATTGGCATCGTTCAATAGGTTGTTTACAGCTCGCATCACGCCTTTGTCTTCTCCTTCATCCACCAATATCGGCAATGCCTTGCCGTTGGCAATCCAAACGAAGCCGTCCGAGTTATAGTTTACAAACGTGCCTACAGCTTTCATAGGCAAAGTGGTTGCTATCATTACAACGAGTAGCAACAACGCTTTCAGATTTTTTCTCATAGCTTATTCCTTTTTAATGGGTGTTATTCTTTTTTGCAAAGATAATACATTTTTTTGTCTTATGCGGCATTTAGCGCCATTCTCTTTCTTCTTTTGTTGTTTTTCTATTTAGAAGTTTTCTAAACAGAAATAATTGTTTATCTTTGCACCCTCATTTAATAAATAAGGTGTTAACGTGAAGCAATCGTTCAAACATATTGCATTGGCCGTATCATTTCTGATGCTTTTTGTAGGCTATCAGATATGTATCACCTCTTTTACACACGTTCACTATGTAAATGGGGTAATGGTTAGCCACTCACACCCCTTTAGTGATGATGAACACTCGCATCAAAAAACCGAATTCTCTTTAATTGCCCATCTGTCGCACTTTTCATCGTTGGTGGCGGTAGTTTCGGCAACAATCGATATCCCTTGGACACTATTGGCTACGATGAACATCTGTCCCATGGTAGATGAATTGCCTGTTGTATCCCTCTCTTATATCTCTTTACGTGCCCCTCCTTGTTGTTCAGCTATTTAATGCTTGGTGAGTAAACTCGGATTTATTAATTGAACAACAAAAACATAATCAATGAAATATATTTTTTCGTTGATGCTCATGGCTATGGGCATCAATGCTATGTATGCGGTTACTCCGATAAAGGAGGGTAACCAGATAGCCGGACATGTAATAGAGAAAGATACAGAAGAAAGCATCCCTTATGCAGCTATATTGCTTGTAGGCACCGATTTAGGTGCTACATCCAACGAAGATGGCCACTTTAGTTTTACCGATTTGAAGGCAGGTAAATACACGTTGCGTATATCGTCGGTAGGTTATATAACGCAAGAGAAAGAGGTTATCGTATCCGATAATTCAACATCGTTGATACACATCCAGATGGTGCCTGACAATTTTATGACCGACGAAGTCGTTGTATCGGCCAATCGCAATGAAGTGAGCCGAAAAGAGGCCCCTGTTGTAGTGAATGTATTGAGTCAAAAGCTATTCGAAACCGTCAATTCGCCCGACTTGGCCAAGTCGTTAAACTATCAATCGGGTGTGCGTGTGGAGAATAATTGCCAAAATTGCACTTTCCCACAAGTGCGCATCAACGGATTGGAAGGCCCCTATTCACAGATACTAATCAATAGTCGCCCCGTAATGAGTGCACTAAGTGGTGTTTATGGCTTGGAGCAAATACCGGTAAATATGATTGAGCGTATCGAGGTGGTGCGCGGTGGTGGTTCGGCATTGTTTGGTGCCAATGCCGTAGCGGGCACTATCAATATCATTACGAAAGATCCGATAAACAACTCTTTCCAATTCAATACCAACTTCACCAACATGGGTGGCGATGCATGGGAGCAATACATGGGAGGTAATGTGTCGCTTGTTTCGGAAGACAACACCTATGGTATCGCCATGTACGAAACCTATCGCAACCGCAATCCATACGATCACGATGACGATGGGTTTTCGGAAGTGGGAAAGCTCAATTCAAACACCTTCGGCTTGCGTGCATACTATCGTCCTACGCATTTCAATCGCATCAGTTTAGAGTATCACACCACCAACGAATTTCGTCGTGGAGGAAACAAGTTCGACAAACAACCGCACGAGTCGGACATTACCGAACAAACCAAACACATCATTAATAGTGGGGGAGTGACTTACGACCAATACATAGGCGAGTACCGTCACAAGATTTCGCTCTTTACCTCTATGCAACACGTTGATAGAAATAGTTATTATGGTGCCGAACAAGACCCCAATGCTTATGGTAAAACCGATGACCTGACTTGGATGGCAGGTGCCATGTATGTGGGTAACTACGATAAATTATTCTTTGCACCGGCAGTATTTACCGGTGGTATTGAGTATAATCACAACGCTTTGCACGACGTAATGACCGGCTATGACCGTGACATGAAGCAGGACGTGCGCATAGCCAGTGCTTTCGTTCAAAACGAATGGAAAATAAACCGTTTGACAATGCTTGTCGGTGCGCGTTTGGATAAGCATAATCTGATAGACAATCTCATCTTCAGCCCCCGTATAAACTTCCTCTATAAGCCGAGCGAAGCAGTGCAAGCACGCCTTACGTGGTCAACCGGTTTCCGTGCACCGCAAGCCTACGACGAAGACCTTCACTTAACGGCCGTTGGCGGTGAGAACGTTCAAACCGTTTTGGCCGATGGCTTAAAGGAAGAACGCTCGAATAGTTTCAGCGGTTCGCTCGATTGGACAACCCACTTCGGCCATTGGCAAGCCAATATTTTAGCCGAAGCATTCTATACCGACCTTAGCGATGTGTTTGTTATAGAAAGCATCTCTCCGGCTATTCAAGAACGACGCAATGGCGATGGTGCTCGTGTGTATGGTGTGAACCTTGATGCAAAGATTGCTCATGGCAAAGAAGCAGCTTTCCAATTAGGCTTTACCGCACAACGTAGTCGATACAAAAGCCATGAAGTTTGGACAGAGTTGGAAGACGGTACACCGCTTACCACCAAGCGCATGACGCGCACCCCCGATTACTATGGCTACTTCACCTTTACGAGCGAGCCGTTCAAGAACTTCGGATTCTCCTTGTCGGGAGTCTATACCGGTTCGATGCAAGTGCCTCACTTTGCCGGATACATTGAGCAAGACCGCATGGAAACCACACCCGATTTCTTCGATGCCAATATTAAACTGAACTATACCTTTTTATTAAAAGAGCACGTAAAGTTACAGTTGAATGCCGGTGTACAAAACCTATTCAACCAATTCCAACAAGATTTGGATAAAGGAACCTTCCGCGATGCCGGCTATTTCTATGGACCTACCGCACCGCGTAGCATCTTTATTGGTATCAAAATAATGAACTAAATTTCGGTTATTCTTTTATCTATGACAATAGGAAACGGGGATGCACATTACGCATCCTCGTTTTTATATATTTAGTTGTATCGTTGTTATAGGTCAACGTCTGATTGAACTTTGCGTTACTGATTCCTGTCATCCATCCATGCAGGTTATAGCTATAGCCTTGTTGGTTGTTGCTATTGCTACTGCCGTGCAGTTTCTTGTTGGTAAGGCGGCAGAATTCATCGTAACTATATGTAGCC
>JAFYML010000102.1 GCA_017556595.1 Bacteroides sp. | reverse complement strand
GTTGCTTCCGAAATCACGCGTGATTTCCTCCGTAGATGCGGCAGTTGCTGCCGTAATCGCGGCACTTACGGCAATAATCGCCGAGGTTACGGCGATAACTACGCGTGATTCCGGCAATAATCACGCGTGATTTCAGCAGCAGTTTTTTTAGCTACTTTATTTTAGCCCATTTTTGCAAAAGTGTGCGTTAGCAATTTTGGTAAAATACAAACAATTTGCTTTGTTTGTGTCTGTATTGCTATTATATTGCTTTCTTGTAGAGACGTCATAATATGGCGTCTCATTACATGCGGTTTCCGGAGACGCCACAATGTGACGTCTCTACGAGGGTTCGGATACAATCTTCGTAGGAGCGCAACGCATTGCGTCCGAAAGCAACAAAATAACCTTACAATGACAACGCAAGCGACACCCCCTTCAGAAGCACTCCTTGTGGTGGTGTTTTTTTCCAGTTGGGAAAAATAAAAAAAGGTACTGCTAAAATATTTTTTTCCAACTGGGAAAAAATATCTCCCCAATATGGCAACTATACGAAAAAAGTAAGCAATCTGTACAACTCTACACTTATAAAACGCTTGCGGATTTAGTAGTTGCGATACAATAATGTTTTGTCAATTTCTGCGGTAATCTCGGGTGGGATATTATATTGTTTCGCGAGTGCCGGCCACACCCAGATATATACTTTTGCTAAATTTACCATTCCGATTCGGCTTTATCGTTATTGTTTTTTGTTGCAGATGCTCGCTTGCGAGTTTTTTGGCTATCTAAATATTTGGCGTATGCAATCGGACTTATTTCCGGTTCTTTGAAAAAATCAGAAAGCATATGCAGAATGCCTAAGGTTCTAAGTAACGGAATAAGCGTCTTTAAAGAAACGCTTTCTCCACGTTCCAAAGCAGCTACGCTACTTATTGAAACACCTGCAGAAATTGCAAGTTCTTTTTGACTGATATTACGCTCAAGCCGTTGAATCCTTATTGTTTCTCCCATTTTTGAAAGAATCATATTGTCTGTAAGAGCATATATGTCCATAATCATTGCTTTTTTAATTATTGCGTTGCAAATATAGCAACAATCATTGAAATTCCAATGATTATAATTGCTTTTTTATTCCTCCAACCAACCGATGCCTTGGCGGATGATTTCGGCTTCGCCATCGGTGCAGTTGACGATGGTAGATACTTCGGTGCCGCCAATACCACCGTCGATAATCAAATCGACTCGTTCGCCAAAGAGTTCGTCGATGAGTTCGGGGTTGGTGATGTAGTCGCTCTCCATGCCGTCGGGCAGGGGAAGGGAGGTACTCATAATTGGTGCGTCGAGCAGGCGCGAAAGTTCTTGGGTAATGGGACAATCGGGCATGCGGATACCCACCTCCTTGCGGTTGCGGAAGATTTTGGGCAGGCGAGTGGTGCCGTTTAGAATAAAGGTGAAGGGGCCGGGTAGGTGGCGCTTCATCAGCTTAAAGGTGTTGTTGTCTAACTTGGCATATTCGCTGATGCTGCTTAGGTCGTAGCAGATGATAGACAAGGGTTGTTTCTTGGGGTCGATGCCTTTCAGGCGGCAGATGCGCTCGATGGCTCGTTCTTTCAAGGCATGACACCCGATGGCATAGGTGGTGTCGGTGGGAATGATGACAATGCCACCATCGTTCAGCACATCGACAAGGCGTTGTAGCTCTTGCGGATTGTTGTTCTTGTTGTAGAGTTTGACTATCATATTTATCCTTTCTGCTTTCCGGACGCTGCACGCAACGTCCCTACTTTCATCGCTTTATGTTTTCCGGACGCTGCATGCAACGTCCCTACTATTACTTTATGTTTTCTTACGGACGCAGCACGCTACGTCCCTACAAGTTGCTTTATGTTTTCGGACGCATTGCGATGCGTCCCTACTAACCACTAATCACTAATCACTAAACACTATCTATGCGTGTTCGATTACTCCAAAATGTATCAATGCTTTCAAAATGCCGTCGTTATCTACGGTGTCGGTGGTGTAGTTGGCGGCGGCTTTTACCTCGTCCGAAGCATTGCCCATGGTAACGCCAATACCAGCATGGCGAAGCATGGAGATGTCGTTACCCCCATCGCCAAAGGCCATAACCTCGTCTGTCTTCAAACCGAAATGGCGGATTATCTCGTCGATGCCTCGTTGCTTGGTGTTGCCGGCGGCGGTGATGTCGGCAAAGGTGTGATACCAACGACCAAACTCGCAATGAGGAAGGTGTGGCTTGATGAGTGCCTCTTGTTCTTCGTTGATAAAAGGGGTTACTTGAAAAATATCGGGTAGGGTAAGTGCCTCTTCTGTGGTGGCATCGGGTATCTTATCCACGTTCAGTGTGTCGTAGAAGATGAAGCGCACTTCATTGTCTTCGTTGCATACGCAAATCTCTTTTTCGCCCACCACGATGCAGGCTTTTCCTTGTTTTTCGCAAAAACTGAGCAGGGCTTCGATGTCGCTTCTCGGTATCGGGCTTTTGTAAATCACTTTCTCTTTGACAAAGCAATAGGCACCATTCATGGTGATGTAGCCGTCTATCAACTCGCGTTGTTGCAATGCTTGCAGGTTGTTGATGATGACTTGCGGGCGGCCAGTGGCTATGAATATCAATACGCCACGTGCTTTGGCTGCTTCTAACGCTTGGATGGTGGAAGCGGGTATGCGGTGG
>JAFYML010000101.1 GCA_017556595.1 Bacteroides sp. | reverse complement strand
TTCGGTTGTGGTGTCGAAATGGCCGGTATCACCGTGAGCCGTGGTATTGTAAAGTGGTTTAAAGGTCGTGAGATGGCATTGGCAATGGGTTCGGAGATGGCACTTGCCCGTTTGGGTGTAGCCACTTGTATGATTTTCTCGCCCATGTTTGCCCGTTTGGGTGGTGTGATAGACGTATCTCGTTCGGTAGCCTTTGGTTTGGTGCTGTTGATGGTAGCCCTTATCATGTTCATTGTCTATTTCTTCATGGACAAGAAACTCGATGCCCAAACAGGTGAGGCCGAAGAGAAAGACGACCCCTTCAAGATTAGCGATTTGGGACAAATCCTTACCAGCAGCGGTTTCTGGTTGGTAGCTTTGCTTTGTGTATTATACTATTCGGCTATCTTCCCCTTCCAAAAGTATGCGGTTAATATGTTGCAATGCAACTTGACCTTTACCGAAGTTTCGCCCGATTCGTTCTGGGCCACCAATACGGTAACTATTATCCAATACATCATTATGTTGGTGGTAGCAGCCGCTTCGTTCTCAAGTAATTTCAGCAAAAACAAGTCAATGAAGTATGGTTTGTTGCTTGTAGCCGTAGTTGCGTTGGTAACCTTCTGCTACATGGGCTACATGCGTCAAAGTGCCGAAACAGTCTTTGCCGTATTCCCCTTGTTGGCTGTAGGTATTACCCCTATTTTGGGTAATTATGTCGATCATAAGGGTAAGGCAGCTTCGATGTTGGTACTCGGCTCATTGTTGCTCATTGCTTGCCACCTGACGTTTGCCTTCATCCTTCCGTTGTTCCAAGGCAATGCCGTTGGCGGAGTAGTGGTTGCTTACCTCACAATCTTGGTGTTGGGTGCAAGCTTCTCGTTGGTTCCTGCTTCGTTGTGGCCCAGTGTGCCCAAGTTGGTCGATGCCAAAATCATTGGTAGTGCCTATGCTTTGATTTTCTGGATTCAAAACATCGGTTTGTGGCTCTTCCCCATGCTTATTGGTAAGGTGCTCGACAAGACCAATCCTCAATTGGTAGAAGATTTGAAGAATGGTGTTATCACTCCCGAACAAGCTGCCGTTTCTTACGATTATACCGCTCCGTTGGTGATGCTTGCCTCTCTTGGCGTGGCTGCTCTCATACTCGGCTTGTTGTTGAAAGTTGTTGACAAGAAGAAAGGCTTGGGATTGGAAGAACCCAACATTAAATAAAGAATAACCATCGTGCCGAGAAGTGGCGTTTCTGCGTCGTTTTCGACACATTGCAGGTTCCTCTGTAAAAGGTTAAACCTGCTGTCCCAAAACATTAAACCTTCTTGCCTAAAAGGTTAAACCCTATTGGCAAGAAGGTTTAATGTTTTTTTTATGCCCATGTATCAGCACTTTTCCTGCTATTTACACCTTATTATATAATACGCGCACGCGCGTGCGCGCGAAGGAGATATGTCTCTAAAACAACCCTAAAACCTTGCTTCTGAAATCACGCGCAATTTTCTCTGAATTCACGCACGATTCTTGCCGAATTTGCGCGCAATTCCCTCCGAAATCACGCGCAATTTCTGAGAAATTCACGAACAAATTCAGCGGAAATCACGAACAAATCCGGAGGAAATCACGCGTGATTTCAGAAGACACTTTCTAAGCCATTTCCAAAGTGTTTGTTCCTCACGCCTGAAGTGTTTGTTGGTCAGCCGTAAAGTGTTTGCTCCTCAGCGATGAATTATTAGTTAGTAGGGACGTTGCGTGCAGCGTCCGATAGTAGGGACGCAATACATTGCGTCCGGCAAACCGCCACCATCGTAGGGACGCGGCACGACGCGTCCGCAAATATAGCTTCATGACCTCATGAACATAGCTTCGTAGCCTTACAAATATAGCTTCATGACCTCACGAAGCTATATTCGTTATGGAATGAAGTTTGTTTGTAATAATCGGCGAATTATTTGCCTATATAAAAGAATATAAATAGCTTTGCAAAAACAATACACGACATGCGAAAACTACTTCCTGCCATATTATTCATTCTGTTGCTTGCCGCCTGCACCAACTCAGCACTCAGAACTCAGCACTCAGCACTCGCAAAGGCAGACTCGCTGATGCATGCCCATCCCGATAGTGCCCTTGCACTGCTGCAATCCATTTCGGCCGATTCGTTGACCAATGACACTAATCGAGCCTACCATGCCCTACTCCTGTCGCAAGCCTTGGACAAGAACAACATCGACAAGACCGACGATTCCCTTATAAACATTGCCGTGACATATTATGCCGACAAACCACTTACGCCCCAACAGATGTTGGCCTACTACTACCACGCACGCATCAAGCAGAACGCCAAGGCATATCCCGAAGCCCTATATGCAGCCCTTCATGCCGAAGCTGCCGCCCTGCAACTGAACGACCACT
>JAFYML010000100.1 GCA_017556595.1 Bacteroides sp. | reverse complement strand
CTACACCAACGAGCAGATTGCCGAAACAATGAAGGCTGTTTGGAATACAGAGAAATATTTGCTCGATCCACACGGTGCATGCGGATATCGTGCATTGCAAGAGGGATTGCAAGCGAATGAAATAGGTATCTTCCTAGAAACTGCTCATCCAGCTAAGTTTAAAGATACCGTAGAAGAGATTATTGGCGAAGAGATTGCTATCCCCGAAAAGCTACAAGCGTTTATGCGAGGCGAAAAGCAAAGCATCGAAATGAGCAAAATGTTCGATGCTTTCAAGAGCTATTTATTAAGTATTTAGTGACTAGCTACTAGTGACTAGTGACTAGTGATAAGCAGGTTAATCACTAAACACTAAACGCTATTCTACGTGTTTAAAATATAGTAAGTAATCACCATCGGCATCGATGGTGATTACTTTTTTTATACACTCATTCAACGTTCCCTGCCACCAATTGGTGAAGTCGTAGATAGGATAGCGCAAACCATCGCCCACAAAATGCTTGGCTCCGAAGTTAAAAATGGAAACTTGTTGTCCTTCGCTACACGCAAATTGCTGCTTTCCGTTGCAAGGTATAAACACACCGTAGTCGGTGAACATAGCCACTTGCACACCCATGCGCATATACTCCATCAACAAACTGATGTTCCCCAACGTATGGTCTTCGCGAAGACCGGTTGCTCCTACAATGGCAATGTAGTGCTTACCAATGGAGCGTAGGTAGGTAACGGTTTTTGTCAAGTCGTTGGTTTCTTGTTCGCTAATGCGATGTATCCTATCGGCAAAGCGCATTCGCACCTCGTCCGAGAGCGAATCGCCATCGCCTACAATAGCATCGGGAGTAAATCCATTTGCAACGCATGCATTTGCGGCACCATCGCAACAAGCTAAATAGGCAGCTTGTTGCAAGATAGACAACGGCACTTCGTGTGAAGGATACTCGCCATTTGCCAATATCACGGCTTGATAATTTGAGAATTGAGTATTCATATCATCAGTTTTTTCCATTTCAAGTAGCCAAAGATAGCGATAATTGCATAAAGCAGGTACAAAGCTGCCGTAAAATAGAGCTCTTTATACACATAAAGCATAGCACTAACCACATCTACCACTATCCATACCCACCATTGTTGCAAATATTTGCGTGCAAGCATCCACATACCTACTATGCTCAAGGCGGTGGTAAACGAATCCGCCCAAGGCACGGTGCTATCCGTTTGCGTAATGAGCAACCAAGCTATACCAGCAAAAACAAACGCAAAGACAGCAAGTAACGGCAACCAATAGCTGCGAGGCATAAGCGTAATGGGTAGCTCTTGATTATCTTTCGACTTACCACTACTCCACACTATCCAGCCATAGACAGCTACCAACAGGTAATAGACATTGATACCGAAATCGGCATACAATCCGGCTTCGTAATACACAAACAAGTAGATGGCTGGCATCACAATTCCTGCTATCCAAAGATAGATACTTGCTTTGTACTCAAGCCACAAGTATATCAAACCGACGATTGTTCCTAAAAGTTCCACTTTTAAATTAGAAATTAGAAGTTAATGCTAATGTTTGCCAAGAAATTTGTTCCTGCTTGTGCTGCATAGCCGGCATAGTCGTAACGCACTTTTTGTGTGCCGTCGTAATAGAAACCGCTACCGGCATAACCATTGTTCTCGTACTCTTCGTTGAAGAGGTTGTAAATGGTACAACCAATGGTGATTTGTTTTATGCGCGGCAATGCAAACGAATAGCTCAGATTTAAATTGCTTACGAAATAGGCGTCCAGCACGTGTGCTTCGCAATCCAAGTTGCTCATGTATTGCTTACCTACATATTGCGAATGCAAAGATGCTTCCCATCCCTTATAGTTATATACAAATTGGTTGTTCAGAATCACATCGGGCGAGAAAGCAATATGTGTATCGCCTAAATTGGTTTGCCATACATCGCCCGTGGGATCTTCGTTTTCGTATAGTGTTTCGGTGAAATTCTTTATCCTGTTTTTGCTTAGTGTAGCATTTGCATTCCAACCGAAATGGGGTGTTATTTGCCATGCGGCTATCATTTCTACACCCATGCGATAGCTTTCGGGCATGTTTGCAGCAAGCGGTTCGCCTATTTCATTCAATTCGCCGGTCAGCACCAATTGGTCTTTATAATCCATGTAGTAGAGGTTTACACCCACATTCCATGCCTTGTTTGCGAAGGCATAACCCAATTCATAGTCGGTCAAACGCTCTGCTTTTGGGTGAATGCGGAATTTTCCATCGGTATAGTTGTTTCGCGTAGGTTCTTTACTTGCTACACCCAGCGAAGCATAGGCACGATGAGCAGCATTGATTTGCCAATTCAAACCGATTTTTGGATTCAAGAAATCGAATGTCTCGTCCACCGCCAATTGTTGCATTCCCGCTGGTTGGCGTGTCCAATCGTATTTATCGTTTTCACCTTTTATGCGATATGTGATGTGGCGATACTGCACATCGGCATAAGCGCTCACACCGGCACCCATGTCGTAGATTGTCTTCAGATAGATGTTTCCATCTTGCTTTGTACCCGTGTTGCGGTAATAATCTTGGTCGGGATTCAAGTTACCTACGTAGTTTTTTATCCAGAGGATGCGTCCGTAGTGATCGCCTTCGTAGCGATTCCATCCACCGCCTAACGTTGCATTGACACGCGCATTGCGATAGGTCAACGAGAAGATTCCTCCGTAGAAATCGTTGTCCATTGCTTTTTTACGCACTAAATCGGTGTCATCGCCCTCCAAACCATATTCGGGCAGCCAACGGTCGGTTTTATACTCTTGGTAATAGCCATCGCCTTTGGTGTAGTGCAGACCTACGTTCATGTTCCAATTACTATCGAAATTATGATTCAGCAACAACCAAGCATGTTTCTGCACATAATTGTCGGTTTGGTCATCGTAATAGTGCGCCTTGCCATTCTCATCGGTAAACATATATCCGCAGGAGTTATATCGTCGGCCATATTCCGCCATCTCCTCTTTGCTAGCATAATTCCATGCGTGATAGGTCTTCTCCTGTCCGCCTATCAATATCAAGCGCAAGCTAGTATTTGCCGTATAATAACCCGTTTGCAGGTAATAACTATTCAGATTTACCGAAGCACGGTCTATGTATCCGTCTGTACCTATGTTGCTAAGACGTGCATCTACCGCCCAATGGTCGTTCAGCAATCCGGTTCCCAATTTAAGTGTTTGTTTCATTGTTCCGAACGAACCGGCCGAAGCTGTTATCGAAGCATAAGGTTCTACGGTATGGCGTCCCGTTTGCATATTCATACTTGCACCGAAAGCACCGGCACCATTTGTCGAGGTGCCTACCCCTCTTTGTAGTTGCACATCCTTTAGACTTGATGCTAAATCGGGCATATTCACCCAAAACACATTATGACTTTCGGCATCATTCATCGGAATGCCGTTGGCCGTTACATTGATGCGCGTAGCATCCGTACCTCGCACCCTGAGCGTAGTGTAGCCAATGCCAGCCCCTGCATCACTAGTAGTGATGGCACTAGGTGTCATACTGAGCAGATAAGGCAAATCTTGTCCATGATTTTGTTTTTCGAGTTGCTCACTCGTCACATTCGTGTAGGCCACGGGGGTGGCTGTTGTGGCGCGTGTAGCCATAATTTCTACTTCTTGCAGCATGTGCATCTGCAAGCTGTCCGTTGGTGTTTGCGCACAAACACCCATTCCTGCCGCCAATAGCAAGCAGGTTGTCATTGCATTTCGTTTCATTGCAATTCAAACTATTAAAGATTAATAAAGAAAAGGGGCAACTTTTCTTCTCTCTTCCCTACGCCGGCACTACCCGGATCAGGTCAATGGGTATGATCTCAGCCCGTCATATTAGGGCACCCCTTAGTTGAAATCGCAGCAAAGATAGAGGATTTAAGAAAAACGAGAAAGAAAAAGTCAAAAAAAAGAATAAAACGTATTTCAAACATTCGCAGATTCCTTAATTTTGCAACAAATTAACGTTAACAACAACTCATTATGCTTACATTTTTACAAACAGCAGCAACCGCAGAAGGAAGCGTTGCCGCATTGGACAAAGTTCAAGAACTTATTCAGCAACTAACGAATTGGGGTATCAGCACAGGCAAGCAAATCATTGCAGCTTTGATTATCTTCCTCGTAGGTAGATTACTCATTTCTGTAGTCAACAAGCTTGTTGCCAAACTTCTTTCACGCCGCAATGTTGATGCCGGCGTACAAAGTTTTGTGAAAAGTTTTGTGAATATCTTGCTCACCATCCTATTGATTGTAGCCATTGTCAATAAATTAGGTGTAGATACTACTTCATTTGCAGCGTTATTAGCATCGGCTGGTGTAGCTGTAGGTATGGCGCTCTCGGGTAATCTGCAAAACTTTGCCGGTGGATTAATCATTCTTTTATTCCGTCCATTCAAAGTGGGCGACTTTATTGAGTGTCAAGGCGTATCGGGTACAGTGAAAGAGATTCAAATCTTCCACACCATCCTTACATCAGGCGACAACAAAGTAATCTACGTTCCAAATGGAGGATTGAGTAGCGGAAACATCATCAACTATAGCCGCGAAGAAACTCGACGCGTCGATTGGACATTCACTATCGAGTACGGAGAAGATTATAATAAGGTAGAAAGTGTTATCAATCGTCTGATTGCTGCCGACGAACGTATTTTGAGCACACCGGCTCCTTTTGTCAATTTAATTGCATTGGCCGACAGCAGTGTGAATGTCGTTGTCCGCGTATGGGTGAAGAGCGAAAATTATTGGGACGTATTCTTCACAATGAATAAGGCCGTTTATGCTACATTCAATAAAGAAGGTATCAATTTCCCATTCCCACAAGTTACGGTTCACCAAGCAAAATAAACCAACTTCATACTATTTTAACATTTTATTCCACAATTAAGTATATTATTTTAACAGTATTAAATAAATTTACAAAATTAGGGCTGAATCTTTTGGTAGATTCAGCCCTTTTCTGTTACTTAGCCCACCCTAACAAACACCCCTATTTTAACAGACATCGCTATGAAGAGATTTAAAACGGTAAAAGACGTTGCTGTTCTTTGGAAAAAGGACAGGCAACAATACGTAAAACAATCCTCACTATCGACCTATGCAGTTGTCATAGAAAATCATATTCTACCTGCATTTGGAAGAAAAAAAGAGCTAAGAGAGACAGACATACAACGCTTTGTTCTCCAGAAACTACAAGGTGGGCTAAATCAGAAAACGGTAAAAGGTATCCTCATCATTTTGAAGATGATACAGAAATTCGGTGCTAAGCATGGATACCTACCACAAACGGAATGGTCGATTAAATACCCCACCGAACACAGAAAACACAAATTGGAAATCCTGAGTGTAGAAAATCAGCGCAAACTAATGCAACACATTGCAGAAAACACCACCTTTCGAAACTTGGGAATCTACTTAAGCCTAAGCACTGGCATGCGCATAGGAGAGATTTGCGCCTTGAAATGGAGCGACATCAACTTAAGCACTGGGACAATCAGCGTAAACCGCACCATCGAGCGAATTTATATCATAGAAAGCGGAAAACCGCACACAAAAATCGTAATGGGTACACCCAAAACGAAGAATTCTATCCGCGAAATACCTATGAATAGTGAATTACTAGAACTGATTCGCCCATTTAAAAGTGTAGAAAATGATAATTACTTTGTGTTGACCAACGAGGCTAGACCTACCGAACCGCGCATTTACCGCAATTATTACAAGCAATTGCTAAAGGATTTAGATATCCCTAAGTTAAAATTTCACGGGCTTAGACACACATTTGCTACGCGATGCATCGAAAGTCAATGCGACTACAAAACGGTTAGTGTACTGCTCGCTCATGCCAATATCAGCACAACACTAAATCTATACGTACACCCCAATATGGATCAAAAGCGAAAGTGCATCGACAAGATGTTCGAGCATTTAAAATAAGCATAAAAAAAGGTGCGCCATTATAATGACGCACCTTTTTTATATATATGCTTCGTAGAATTACTTCTTCTTTGCACTAGCTTCGAGTTGTTCCTTCAATGCAGCCAAAGCATCGATATCACCCAAAGTAGTAGAAGCAGCTTGGTTTTGAATAGCAGGAGCTTCTTCTTTTACCTTAGCTGTAGCCTTCTTAGCTGCCTTCTTTTCTGCACGTTCTTCTGCCTTAGCAGCATCTTCGAAAATACGGCTGTGAGAAAGGATGATACGCTTAGCGTCCTTGTTGAACTCGATTACCTTGAACTCGAGCTTTTCTTCGAGTTGAGCTTGCTTGCCATCTTCTTTTACCAAGTGCTTAGGAGTAGCGAAACCTTCAACACCGTAAGGAAGAGCAACAACTGCACCCTTATCCAACATTTCAATGATAGTACCTTCGTGTACTGAACCTACTGTGAATACAGTTTCGAATACAT
>JAFYML010000099.1 GCA_017556595.1 Bacteroides sp. | reverse complement strand
ACTTCGTGCCACTTATCCTGCTTATTACATGGCAAAGAATCGTGTGGATTTAACTCCCGAAACCGATGTTGATGCTATCCTTGCCAAGGTAAAGGAAATCTATAAGAACGAAGAAATCAACGATATCGACGGTGTAAAGATCGACTTCCCAGACAAGTGGGTACACTTGCGCAAGAGCAACACCGAGCCTATTATTCGCGTATATAGCGAAGCCTTCTCGCCAGCCGAAGCCGAAGAGATTGGCCAACAAGTGATGAAGGTTATCAAAGAGTTAGCAAAATAATAAGCCCCCGTTTATAAATACTAAACGCCCCCTATGCTCTAAGCATAAGGGGCGTTTTATTTTAACTTTTAATTCTTAATTCTTCCACCACTTTCTGAATCTCCGTTTCAAAGTTGGGAGTAAGGATGCCTTTACCAATGCTTTCCTTAATCTCTTCGATTGTCCAAAAACGTCCGCCGTCGGTTTCTTCGCTAGGGGTGATTTCGCCATCGTAAACGGTTTTATAAACAAACACCAATTCACGTTCGCGCACTGAATCGAATACGTAGTGCATCAACTTTTCGGGCGTGAAGTCGGTAATGCCAAGCTCTTCGCGCACCTCGCGTTGTAGGGCCATTTCTACACTTTCGCCCAAATCCATGTGTCCACCTACGGCCGTGTCCCACTTGCCGGGTTGAATATCCTTCCACATGGGGCGTTTCTGTAGATACAATTCGCCTTGCTTGTTGAATACATGTAGGTGTACCACGGGGTGTAGCAAGCGACTACCGTTGTGGCATTCGCCACGAGTAGCGGCTCCTAAGATGTTACCTTCTTCATCTACCAAAGGAAACATTTCGTTGTTATTGTCGCAATTCATGTTATTCTATAATCGTTATTCATTTATCAATAGTGACGAATCGCCATAGCTCAAGAAACGGAAGTCGTTGGCTAAGGCATAATCATATATCGTGCGCCAGTTGCCTTTCACAAAAGCCGATACTAATAATAATAAGGTGCTTTGCGGTTGGTGGAAGTTGGTGACAATGGCTTTCACTACACGATATTCGTAACCCGGTACAATGATGATTTGCGTGCTGCTATGTAGCGCTTCCAAGTTGTGTTTGTCGAGGTAGCTTAGTAACGCTTGCAAAGCTTCGATGGTGCTTGGCCATACAACACCTTCTTGGTAGGGTTGCCATTGGGTGACGTGTAGTTGCTCTTCTGTTAAATCAGGATTTTGAATAAGTGCCGCGCCCATGTGATACAAACTCTCTAATGTGCGTACCGATGTAGTACCTACGGCAATCGCTTCTCCATTATGCGCAATTAATTTTTCGATGGTTGTGCGATTTACCGAAATGTATTCGGTATGCATTTCATGTCCCTCAATCTCTTCGCTCTTTACAGGCTTGAACGTTCCTGCACCAACGTGTAGCGTCACTTCTTCTTTCTCAATACCTGCCTCTTGCAGCGCATCCAATACGCGTGGTGTGAAGTGTAAGCCTGCGGTAGGTGCGGCCACCGAACCCTTGATCTTTGAATAGACGGTTTGGTAGGTTTGTTTGTCGCTTTCTTGCGTCGCACGATTCAAGTAGGGTGGGATAGGTAGTTCGCCAAACACTTCAAGAATGTCGGCAAAGGTGATGGTAGGATTATCCCAACGAAAATCTATCCAATGGCTGGTGCCGCGACACTCTCCACGTTCGGCGGTAAGTGTTATTGTTTGTCCTTTCACCACCATCTCGTTTTTCAACGCTTCGCCTTTCCATTTTTTTAGGTTACCCACCATGCATAACCACGCGCTATGCTCAGTTTGTTGGAAGTTGAGTGCATAGTCGTTGGGTGAGATAGGTTCCAAACAAAATACTTCAATCAATGCACCCGTCTCTTTGCGGAAGTGTAGGCGTGCTTGAATCACTTTGGTGTTGTTGAACACCATCAGTGGTCCTTTGGGTAGCAATGTGGGTAGTGAGGTAAAGCAATCTTGTGCTACCACCCCTTGTTTGTACACCAAAAGTTTCGATTGGTCGCGTTCGCTCAACGGAAACTTAGCGATGCGTTCGTCGGGCAATGGATAGTTATAATCGCTGATGCGAATATGTCGTGGGTCTTGTTTCATAGGGATATGTTCACAAATTCGTGGCAAAAGTAGTGAATATAATTGCAATATCAAGATATTTTGTACCTTTGCGTATCAAAAACCGAAGATATGATAGTTTGTATAGCCGAGAAGCCAGCCGTAGCCCGTGAAATAGCCGATGTTTTAGGGGCTAAGACGAAGAAAGAGGGATATATCGAAGGAAATGGATATCAAGTGACGTGGACGTATGGCCACCTTTGTACCTTGAAAGAGCCACACGATTATACCCCTGATTGGAAGTCGTGGCGCATGGATTATCTGCCGATGGTGCCACCACGTTTCGGTATCAAACTTATCAGTAATCCTACCTACGAGAAGCAATTCCGCATCATCGAAGGGCTGATGCAACAAGCCGAGATGATTATCAATTGCGGTGATGCCGGCCAAGAAGGTGAACTTATTCAGCGATGGGTGATGCAAAAAGCTGGTGTACGTTGTCCTGTAAAGCGCTTGTGGATATCGTCATTGACCGAAGATTCAATTCGCGAAGGTTTCCG
Organism: Bacteroides sp.; assembly: GCA_017556595.1. GTDB lineage: Bacteria > Bacteroidota > Bacteroidia > Bacteroidales > Bacteroidaceae > Bacteroides. The sequence goes on along the minus strand of JAFYML010000099.1, from coordinate 2,162 downwards.
CCAATTGCACGATGCAGGTGAATACCAATCGCTATACGAGGCAGGCCTATCGCGTGCCATCGGCGATTGGTTGTTGGGTATGAACGCCACCCGACTATACACTATGAAGTATGGCCAAAACAAACAAGTGCTCTCCATCGGCCGTGTGCAAACACCTACGTTGGCATTGATTGTAAACCGCCAACAAGAGATAGAAAACTTTGTACCTAAGCAATATTGGGAGTTGAAAACCACCTACCGTGATGTCACCTTTTCTGCATTGGTGCGCAAGAGCGATGAAGACTTGGCGTTGGAGGTGGAGAAACTAAAAGAGAAGGCACAAAAAACTGGCAGCGAGTTCGATGCAGCCGAGGCAATGAAACAACTCGAAGCTGATAATCCAGGCATCGACCCTATTCCCGATAGTGAAAAGGGAGAGGCGTTGCTACAAAGCATCAAAGAGTTACCTTTCACCGTGACCGATGTGTCGAAGAAACCTGGTAAGGAGTATGCTCCCCACCTGTTCGACCTTACCTCGTTGCAAGTGGAGTGTAACAAGAAATATGGTTATTCGGCCGAGGATACCTTGCGGATAATTCAATCACTTTACGAAAAGAAGATTGCTACCTATCCGCGTGTAGATACCACTTACTTGAGCGACGATATTTACCCTAAATGTCCCGGCATTTTGAAAGGATTGCGCGGCTACGAAACCTATACTGCACCGCTCGAAGGTATTAAATTGCCAAAATCTAAACGAGTGTTCGATAATTCGAAGGTGACCGACCACCATGCCATTATCCCTACCGGGCAAGCACCTACCAATCTTACCGACATGGAGAAGCGTGTGTTCGACATGATTGCTCGCCGCTTCATTGCCGCCTTCTATCCCGATTGTAAAGTAGTGACTACCTCCGTGCAAGGCGTGGTGGATGAGATTCCTTTCAAAACCTCTACCAAGCAGATACAAGAACCTGGATGGCGTGCCGTGTTTAGCAACACCACCCAAGAGGAAAAAGACGAAGAGATGGAAATTCGCCAATTCCCTGCCTTTGTAAAGGGAGAAAGCGGCCCACATACGCCCGAGTTGATTGAACGTTGGACACAACCGCCCAAGCCCTATACCGAAGCCACCCTGTTGCGTGCTATGGAAACGGCCGGTAAGTTGGTGGATAACGATGAATTACGCGAGGCATTAAAGCAAAATGGCATTGGGCGCCCATCAACACGTGCAGCTATTATCGAGACGTTGTTCAAACGCAATTACATCCGTCGCGAGCGTAAGAACTTAGTGGCTACACCTACGGGTGTTGAGCTGATAGGTATCATTCATGAAGAGTTGCTGAAGTCGGCCGAGTTGACTGGCCTTTGGGAGAAGAAACTGCGCTTGATAGACGAGAAGAAATATAGTGCCGCCACCTTCTTGGAAGAGATGAAACAGATGGTAGCTGAGATTGTGCAAACAGTGAAAAACGATTATAGCAACCGACACATCACCATTCAAGAGGCCGTTGAAGAGAATAAACCGAAACGAACAAAAACAGCCTCCGATGGCGCACCAAAGGAGGCTAAAAAGCGTACAACCAAGAAAAAAGAGGTTGCCGTAAAAGAGGGTGATCCTTGTCCGCTATGTGGAAAAGGTACTGTTATCAAAGGTAACACCGCCTACGGATGTTCGGAATGGCGCAACGGATGTACTTTCCGAAAACCATTTGATTGAGTTATGATGTAGGGACGTAGCGTGCTTCGTTTTTTTGTGTTAAGGATTTTGAATCGTTTTTTCTTTTTATAGGCCAAAGATGAATATTTTCAAATCGTAAAAAGTTGAGAATTATTATAGTTTTTTCGATACTAAAAACTATCTTTGCAAATCAAATTGATAAAAATAGCGTATAAGATAGTTGCTTGTGTCAAATAAATATTAATAGGCAAGCATGAACTGACCCCAAAAGTTGGACGAATTAATAACCATTTAATACAGATTAAAAAGATGAAAAGTAACGAACAACAAACAATGGAGGCATACGAAGCCCCGAAAGTAGAAGTGATTGAAGTAGAAGTGGAGAAAGGATTCTCTGGAAGTGACATTGCCCCATATAGAGAAGGTGATGGTTGGAGATGAAGTAGTAATCAATTAATGAGAAGACAGAAATGAAAAATTGTATTTTACTATTAGGAACATT
>JAFYML010000098.1 GCA_017556595.1 Bacteroides sp. | reverse complement strand
TGCAAGCGGGTGCGTTCGACTTTATCACCAAGCCATGGAACAACGCGGCACTGCTGATGCGCATAGAAACTGCACTGGAACTGAACAAGAAAAGAGAACTGGAAGCAGAAAGCGCTACCGACGAAGATGGGTTCGACCGCAGCCTCATCGTAGGTAAAAGCGAGGCCATGAAGAATATACTGGCTACCATCAAACGCATTGCCAAAACCAATGCTTCGGTATTGGTGACCGGCGAGAGTGGTACGGGCAAGGAGTTGATTGCCGAAACCATACACCGCAATAGCCCACGCGCCAAGAAGTCGTTTGTAAAAGTAAACTTAGGCGGCATCTCGCAATCGTTGTTCGAAAGCGAAATGTTCGGACACAAAAAAGGCTCCTTTACCGGTGCTTCGTCCGACCGTGTAGGGCGCTTCGAACTGGCCGATAAAGGAACCATCTTCCTGGACGAGATAGGCGACTTGGATTTGAGTTGCCAAGTAAAGCTGCTCCGCGTATTGCAAGAGCAAACATTCGAAGTATTGGGCGATAGCCGCCCACGCAAAGTAGATATTCGCGTGGTGAGTGCTACGAATGCCGACCTTAGGGAAATGGTGGCCGACCGCACCTTCCGCGAAGACCTCTTCTATCGTATCAACTTGATAACCGTGCACTTACCGGCACTACGCGAACGACGCGAAGACATCCCACTATTAGCGCAACACTTTGCCGATAAGCTATGCAAAGAGAACAACATGCCGCGAGTGGATTTCACCAAGGAGGCAATGGAATACCTACAAAGCCTTCCCTATCCCGGCAACATCCGCGAATTGAAAAACTTGCTGGAACGCACGCTATTGGTATCGGGCAAAGAGACGCTGGATGCAGAGGACTTTAAGAAGCAAAACGTTCAACCGGCCGATGCTTTAACCAACAAGAATATGGGTAGCTTGACGCTGGACGAAATAGAATGCCAACGCATTGTGCAAGCATTGGAGCAATACGGAGGCAACATATCGCAAGTGGCCGCTGCCCTTGGATTGAGCCGACCGGCTTTGTATCGCCGAATTGAAAAGCATACCATTACCCTATAAAAAGAAACTTCCATGAAACTGAAATCCTTTTTCTTCCTATTGGCCTTCCTCTTGGGCGTGGTGTGGGTAGTGTTGCTATACATTGCTACAGAAGAAAATGGATGGAAGTTTTACCTCACCGAAGGCATCATATCGTTCTGCCTGATTTACTTGGTCTATTTTTACAACAAGGTTATCAAACCGTTAAACTCCATTGCCGGCGGTATGGATTTGCTTCGTGCACAAGACTTTAGTAGCCGATTAGCGCCTGTCGGTCAACAAGAGGCCGACCGCATTGTGCAAGTATTCAACCGCATGATGGATCAACTAAAGGAGGAGCGTTTGCGTTTACGCGAACAAAACCATTTCTTGGATTTGCTAATCAACGTATCGCCTATGGGCGTAGTAATACTTACCTTTGACGAACGTATCGCCATGGCCAACAAAGCAGCATTGGCATTCCTTGGCGAAACAAGCGAAAAAGATATTTTAGGTAAGACGATGACCCTACTGAGCGGTGACTTAGCCGAGGAGTTGAGCCGATTGACGAAAGATACTACCGAAACTATCCGACTGAACGATTCGCACATCTATCGTTGTTCGCGTCTATCGTTTGTTGACCACGGATTTGCCCACCCGTTCTTCTTAATAGAGAGTTTAACCTCGGAGGTGATGAAGGCAGAGAAGAAAGCCTACGAAAAGGTTATCCGCATGATTGCACACGAAGTGAACAACACCGTAGCCGGCACAACCTCGGCACTCGAAACAATCGACGATGCTATGCAAGCCATAGAAGATACGGACGATTTACGTGAAGTGATTAAGGTTTGCATCGAACGTAGCTTCAACATGAGCCGATTTATTACCAACTTTGCCGATGTGGTAAAGATACCCGAACCACAAACAGAACAGGTTGGTTTGAATGCCCGCGTGGAGGCTTGCAAAATCTTTATGGAGAATGTGTGCCAAAACCGCAACATCAAGCTACACATGGAGTTATGCGAAGAGAACCCAATAGTAGAGATAGACACTTCGCTTTTCGAACAGGTATTGATAAACATTATCAAGAACTCGGCAGAAAGCATCGGTGAAGCGGGCGAAATTACAATCCGCACTACTGCGTCGCCACTCATGTTGGAGATTTGCGACAACGGTAAGGGCATCAGAAAAGAGGTTGAATCGAAACTATTTACACCTTTCTTCTCTACCAAACCAAACGGACAAGGCATTGGTCTAATCTTTATTCGTGAAGTACTGATGAAGCATGGCTATAGTTTTTCGTTGCGTACCTATTCCGATGGTATCACTCGATTCCGCATACGTTTCTAAAACGAAATCTTATCAAATTAAAAGGTGCGTCAGTTGACGCACCTTTTTTAGTGGAGCTGGAGGGAATCGAACCCTCGTCCAAACGAGGAAATCATAAGCTTTCTACATGCTTATCTTTGCCTAAATTTTCGTGCGGCGGCAGAACCAAAGCCATCAACCGACGCCTAATCCTCTAAAAACTTCATCCACATCGCGAGGCCAATGCCGACTATCTCCGATTTAGCTGCACCACTTTACCAAAATGCTTCGGAGCCAGAGCTTTTGAGTGATGTCTCGTCTCAGCACCTTGTGCCGAGATTAAGCTTCAATCTACTGTGCTTCGATTAAGCAGCGAGAGCGTAACGAGTTTCGCCAGATAAAATTTTGAGGACTGAGATTTAAGTGCCAATCAACGAAGCACTGCATGCTTACTTACCATTTCTGCCCGCTGTCAAATCCAGTCAACCCCATAGTTTTCTTTTCATTGAAGCAGAAACTTCGGGCGCAAAGGTAAGGCATTTTTTGAGAAAATCGGTTCTTTAGATAGGATTTATTGGCAGTTTATTGGTAATTTAACTCAATTTATCAGTAACTTTGCGCCCCAAATAAGAATAAATCTCAAGATTAAACACATGGAAAGTCAACAATTTCACCACACACTACCCATACAACTTCGTTTCAACGATGTAGATAAATTCGGTCATGTAAACAATA
>JAFYML010000097.1 GCA_017556595.1 Bacteroides sp. | reverse complement strand
GGTGATGGCACTGTCTTTGGCTGCCTGTGGCGGCGGTAAGACGGAGTCCGGCCCGGCAACGGTTTGGGTACCCACCTATAAGGCCCTCGATACCGGCGATATTGAATTTGCCCCAAACTTGCCTTGGAAAGGTGTTGTTCATTTGGCAGAGATGTTCGAAAAGCGTACCGGCATTCCTACCGCACTGACCAACGATGCCAATGCAGCCGCTATCGGTGAAATGACCTACGGTGCAGCTCGTGGCATGAAAGACTTTATCATGATTACACTGGGCACCGGTGTTGGTAGCGGTATTGTTATCAACGGACAAATGGTATATGGTCACGATGGCTTTGCCGGCGAATTGGGACACGTTATTGTTCGTCGCGAGAATGGTCGCCTATGTGGTTGCGGACGAAAAGGCTGCTTAGAAACCTATTGTTCGGCAACCGGTGTGACTCGTACCGCCCGCGAATTCTTAGAAAGCCGTACCGACGAAAGTTTGTTGCGTGCCATCCCTGCTGAAGCTATTACTTCGAAGGACGTATATGATGCAGCCGTAAAGGGTGATAAGTTGGCACAAGACATCTTCGACTTTACCGGCACTATCCTTGGCGAAGCCTTGGCCGATTTCATTGCTTTCTCAAGCCCCGAAGCCATCGTATTGTTTGGCGGATTGGCCAAATCGGGCGATTACATTTTCAAGCCTATCCAAAAAGCTATCGACGACAATGTATTGCCTATCTTTAAAGGTAAGACTAAGTTACTGCTTTCCGAACTGAAAGATGCCGATGCTGCCGTTCTCGGCGCTAGCGCATTGGGTTGGGAAGCGAAGAGCAGATTGTAAGCTACGAATCGTTTGAATATAACAAAGCCCCGAAAGCCATTGGCCTTCGGGGCTATTTGTTTATCAATCGTTTATTCTATGCTTTCTCCTTTATAGAAATCCAATATCTTGCTACGGAATAGGTATTCGTACTTCGCTTGTAGCTCGTCGCTTTGAGCGCGCATTAAATTCTGTTTTGCTTCGTTATATTCTACGGCATTGGCTTTGCCGTTTTCATACTTCTCGCTCATCAAACGGAACGATTCGGTACCAGCCTCGGCTGCTGTATGACTACTACTATATTTGCTTTCGGCAGCTACGGCATTGTACCAAGCCTGTTGAATCTCTTTATAAAGTGTTTTCTTTGTTTCAGTGAGCTGCAATTCGTAGTTATCGCGTTGCAAGCGTGCCGAACGAACACGATTGCGCGTACTGAAACGATTAAAGATAGGAACACTAAGACTAAGCCCAACGTACTTACTGAAGTTATCGCCCATCTGTTGACGGAAAGTGCGATTGATGGTTGAATAATAGTTTGTACCCAAACTTCCATTAAGGTTCAATTGCGGATAATAAGCACTTTGCGCAATGCGAACGGAGTGTTTACTACCTTCCAAACGGTATTCGGCAGCTTGAATGGCTGGTTTGTTCACCAATGCAGTTTGATAGATTTCATCGGGCGGTGTCAATTGTTGCAAAGCGAACGACACATCAGGCGATTCCAAGAGGAAACCTTCGGGCGACTCCAATTCGATGAGTTGGCTCAAGTCGAGCAAAGCCAATTCATAGTTATTGCGTGCTTGCACGGCGGTCATTTGATCTTGCGCTACACGTGCTTTGGCCTCGGCCACTTCGGCCATCGAAGCCTTACCCATATCGGCCAATCGACTGATACGCGCTTGTTGCTGAAGGCTCAACTCTACTTGCGACTCGGCCACCAGTTGCAACTCTTGATTGAACAATACCTGCAAGTAGGCCGAAGCTACGTTGATTGCTATATCCTCCTGCGCTTTGGCTAAGTCGGCCGTAGCTGCTTTCAAGTTCAGTTTGGCAAGAGCATACTGATTGGGACTTTGCAAACCGGTAAACAGCGGAATGCTTGTACTAAGATTAAGGTTACTACCTTGACTGCTTGTATTAACATAAACAGTAGAATAGTCGCCTGTATCTTCGTTCTTCACGGCTGTTTGCGTGCGTCCCCAATTCCAACTTTGTCCGGCCGAACCGTTCAAATTGGGCAAGCGTGCCCACTTAGCGGTATTGGCTTCGACGGCACTCTGCTCTACGGCATTGGCCGTGCGACGAATATTGATGTTATGCTCGATGGCATAGTCAATGCAACGTCGCAAGCTCCATCTCTCTTGTGCCTTTCCACCGATGCTTATCAGCAGTAGGCTTATGAATAGTATCGTTTGTCTCATTTTCTATCTTCACTAATCACTTAACACTAATCGCTAACTTCGTTTCCACGGAGGCGGTCGTTAGTAGTAATACCGCTCTTCACGGCAATCTTGATGCCATCGCTCATGCCTACTTCTATCTGTTGGCGACGGAATTGTTGCGGTTGTTCAGCCGTCAGCAGATAAACAAAAGTACTGTCTCCGCTAAACTCCACACACCCTTCGGGAATGGCAAGCACCTGTTGCATGCGTTCAAGTACAATCTCGGCATTGGCAGAATAGCCACTACGAATCATTACACTATCCGGTGCACTCAATGCGGCTTTTATCTCAAACAGATTTGCGCCATTCTGTTCTACGCCCTTGGGCGAAATATATTCCAAAACGGCATCGAAGCTGAGGTTTTGAAGCGCACCGATGGTCAGTTTCACCGGCATGTTTTCGTGAATGCGTCCTACTTCGGTTTCGTCGATGTTTCCACGGAAGATAAGGTCGTTCATGTTGGCTACGGTAGCAATCGTTGTACCATCGTTGAAGGTGTTACTCATGATAACCGAGTTACCCACTTTGATAGGAATATCGAGAATCAACCCATCGATGGTGCTACGAATCAGTGTACTACTGAACGATGCATTGCTTTGGCTGATACCCTCTTTCACAATTTGCAGGTTGTCGTTGGCGGTTTGCAACTCTTCGCGTGCTTGCTTCACACTGACTTCGGCTTTTTCGTACTCTTCACGACTGATAAGTTGCTCTTCGTAGAGTTTTTTGGTGCGGCTAAAGTCTGTTTCGGCTTGTCGGGCACTGATTTCGGCCAATCGTAAGCGGCTTTCGGCACTATTCAGTTGTCCCAATTCGGGAATAACCTTTACCTTGGCAATTACCTCGCCAGCTTTGATTTGCTCACCGGCTACTTTATAAACTTCGGCAATGATGCCCGATATTTGCGGTTTGATAAGCACTTCGTCGCGCGGTTCAATCTTTCCGGTAGCTACGGTGGTTTTTTCCAAATCGGTCACTTTGGGAGTAACGATTTCGTAAATCACCTCCACAGGTTGCGATTTCTGATACAAGAACACGAAGGTCCAAATGAATAGGAATGCTACCAAAAGCAATCCGGCAATTCTAAAAAACTTTTTTGTTTTCATCAGTTATCTAATTTTTAATTTTAAACTCTTAATTTTTAATCTTTACTATTCCTTGATTGTTAAAATCTAAAGAGGTTTTGAACGACCGAAGGAAGTTAATTTTTAATTCTTTACTCATCGCGTATCGCCTCGATAGGTTTGATAGCCATGGCGCGATAGGCAGGAGCAAGTCCGGCCAATACCCCCAATGCTATCAGCAACAAGCAAGTGCCGATGGCTGTACCAAAAGATACTTGATAGTGTGTGCTTATCTTTCCGGGATCGTTGGCCGCCGTTTCCAAGATATTCAGCACAAAGACGGCAAACGAGATGCCCGCCATGCCGGCAATGGTGGTCAGTACCATACTTTCCGACAAGATTTGTTGCAAGATGTCTTTGGGTTGTGCTCCGATGGCGCGGCGGATGCCTATTTCGGTGGTACGTTCTTTCACCGTCACCATCATGATGTTGCTCACCCCGATGGCTCCGGCAAGCAGTGTTCCTAAACCTACCATCCACGTCAAGATGCTGAAACCAATAAAGAGGTTATCTATCATTGAAAATAATTCTTCTGCATCGAGCAGGAAAACGGCCTGCTTGTCGTCGGGATGGATGTAATGAGCCTCTTTGATGACGCGCTCAATATCTTTTTCAACGTCGCTCACTTTATGTCCGGGGTTCATAATGAAGCAGAGCACATCGATAGTATTACCCACGTTGTAGGCCTTCTGCATGGTGGTGAACGGGATATAGATACTTTCCGAGCCTTGTCCGTTAATGCTGATGTTGCCTTCGGAGGATGACATTCCCACCACTTGATAATAGATGCCTCCCACTTGGATATATTTGCCGCAAGGGTCTTCGCCTTCTTGAAAAAGACTTTCGTACACACGTTTGCCTATAACGCACACCTTTCGGGCCTCGCGCACATCTACATTATTGAGAAAACGGCCGTAGGTCATATCCTGTTCTTCTATCCGCACATATTCCGGATAAAGTCCTTTGATAACAGCATCGTATTTATTTTCGTCATAGACAGCTGTTTCTCCCCAACGCGAAATTAAAGGTGTAGCAAGTGCTACTCCCTCGATAGCTGCCACTCTATCTACATCGGCCAGTTCCAAATTCCACCATCTTCCTTTGCGAAAACCCTTATAAGCTTCGCTGGTGTTTTGAGAAGCAATGAAACCGGAGTTGGTGGCAAACCCGGCAAGACTTGATTGCATCTCTTCGCGAAGTCCTTTCGCACCACCTATCAGCGTCACCAACATAAAGATGCCCCAGAATACGCCAAAGGCCGTCAGCAGGCTTCGTGTTTTGTTGCGAGTAATGGTTACGAGGATTTCCTCAAATGTATCTCTATCTATTCTCATAATCTATTGCTTATAGTTGGTTCATGGCCTCAACAGGACGGATATGAGCAGCCTTACGCGCCGGGAACAATCCGGCTAATGTTCCGGCTATGATTAGTGTCAATGTAGCTTGAATAGCAATGCTAATATCCACCGTAGGGTCGGTAAAGATGGTTTCGGAAGCACCACCGGCTTCAATGGTTTGATTACCAAAGAGCGTGTCCATCCACTCGGTGACACCGATACCGGCTACCATGCCGATATAGCCAAACAAAGTGGTAATGGCTACACTTTCTATAATGATTAGCCACAATATCTGTCGTGGTTTGGCGCCCAATGCCTTACGGATGCCAAACTCGCGGGTACGTTCCTTGACGGTTATCAGCATGATGTTGCTCACACCCACAATGCCGCTGAGCAGGGTAAAGATACCTATCACCCAAATGGCGGTGCGAAGCAGGCTCATGGCTTCTTGTGTTTGAAGGTATTGCGTCATGCGATTGGAAATCCAAATGGCACTATTGTCTGTCGGATCGAAACGATGGTTTTGTGCAATGGCCTTGCGGTAGCTCTTTTCAAAGGCTTCGTTGTCGGCCTCATCGGTCAGTCCTTTGGTGGTAAAGATAATGTTACTCAGTTTGTCTCCTTTGTTATAAATGGTTTGCAAAGTGCTGAAGGGGATGTAGGCACTTAGTGAGTTGCTGTTGCCCGAATCTTTGTAGATGCCCACTACTTGATAGACAATTCCTCCGGCATTGACAAAGGTTCCGATAGCTGGTTGCTCCTTGTATAGCACTTCGGCCGACTTTTCGTGAAGCACGATGACCTTTCGTCGTTCCTTCAAGTCGTTGATGTTGAAGAAACGTCCTTCAGTGATTTTCACGGCTTCCACTTCGGTGTAGTTGGGATAAACACCCATCAGAGAGGTGCTGACATATTGTTCGCCGTAACTGATGTTGACACTGCCCTGTTGCACGGTAGCTCCTGCATTGATGATATTGTCGGTAAACTGCTCTTCGGTATCTTTCATGTCGCGGTTGTCCAATTGAATGTAGCGACCTTCTTTCAAACCGTCGTACGACAAGGTGGTGGTGCCCGGATAGATGCGCATGGAGTTCAATGCTTGTCCCGAACTGCTTTCTTCGAAGGCATGAATCAAACCATTGCCGGCACCTAATAGCACGATGAGCATGAAGATGCCCCACGATACGGCCAAGCCTGTAAGTGCCGTGCGTAGCTTGTTGCGCTTGATGGTTGCGTATAGTTCGTGCAGGGTATCAATCATTTCATGGCTCCTCCATTTACGCCAAAGATGGATGCATCGTGATTTTGATTCTCTTCGATACTACCAATGATGCCGTCTTTTATGCGGATAATCTTATCTGTTTGGTTGGCCACACCACTTTCATGGGTTACCACTACAATGGTCATACCTTCTTTGTGCAAATCTTTCAGAATCTGCATCACCTCTACACTAGTCTTACTATCAAGTGCGCCGGTAGGTTCGTCGGCAAGGATAATTTGCGGTTGGGTAATCAGTGCGCGGGCAATGGCTACGCGTTGCTTCTGTCCGCCACTCATTTCGTTGGGCATGTGGTGTGCCCACTCTTTCAATCCCAATCTATCCAAGTACTCCATCGCCAAAGCATTGCGTTTGCGGCGATTCACGCCTTGATAGAATAACGGCAACGCCACATTCTCCATGGCATTTTTAAAGTTGATAAGGTTGAACGATTGAAAGATAAAACCAATCATACGATTGCGATACTCGGCCGCACGGCTTTCGCTTAAGTTCTTGATAAGCGTGCCGTTCAGATAATATTCGCCCGAGTCGTAATTGTCCAGAATACCTAGTATATTTAATAAGGTGGATTTTCCCGAACCGGAAGCACCCATAATGGAGACGAACTCTCCCTTGGCAATATCTAAGTTGATGCCTTTCAATACATGCAAGGGGGCTCCGTTGTTGTAAGTCTTGTTAATGTCCTTCAGTTGTATCACGTCGCTTTCTTTTTTTATCAAAATTAGCTTGTTTTTCTTATAAGACGCAAACACATAGTGAAAAGTTGCAACGCGTTAGTATTTTTTAGCAAAAAAAGTTGAATAAACCTATCTTATAAGCATTTTACGCGCAATTTTCTTCGCCATTGTTCGCAATAAAACCATGAACTGCTTATATAAAAAAGGTAAGTCGTTACATAAAATTAAAATATCGGCGGTATTTTAATAAATATCGACGGTATTCTATAAAATACCGACGGTATTCTGATAAATATCAGCGGTATTTTAATTATTCTTAGACACAAAGATATTTCTTTGCCGTAGCTGATAGTTTTATCCTTAGTAATGCGAAAGAAATTTGTTCGTAAATGGGGAGGGCATTTGCGAAGAGATATGATGAAGATAGTTGTATAGGCACAAAAAAAATAGGAACCAATCTCTTGATTCCTATTTTTATGTCGAACAAAGTATGTTACGGAAGTATTATCCGTTAACTCTTTTTTCTTTGATACGAGCTTTCTTACC